>JALGTD010000163.1 GCA_029821515.1 Candidatus Zipacnadia bacterium
CCCATGCGCGAGCGACTCCAGGAGCAGAGCATACCCTACATCGCTCAGTATTATTGGCCAGGCCACCTGAACGAGCAGCTCACTGAAGAACTGTTCGAGCAGTACTTACGCATGGGATTCACCGGCATCCAGAAGGAGGAGCAGGGCTCTTTCGGGGGTGCGCGCATGTTTGTGGAGCATGGGCTGCACGGTTTTATGTGGCAGACCTACTGGCAGATGCCCGATCCCCAGCTTGACAAGGAGGGCAAGGCCCTGGAACCAGGAGTATATGGTTGCTTGTCTTCGGACCGGAACGTCAAAGCGGGAATAGACACCATCCTCAAATTCATCAAGGACCACGGCCCCGATCTGTACAAGGTCGGCGGGCGCTACGTGTTCACTTCCTGGGATGAGACGGGCATCCAGTATGCGCACTACTGCCAGTGCGAACATTGCCAGAAGCTGTTCCGAGAATATCTGCGGGCGGAAATCTACCACGATGATTCACCGGCTCAGGATAGCAATGGAGACAGCAAGACGCTCAACGCAGATGCGAGTACTGCCTATGAACGCTGGGACGATATCCCGCTGCCACAATTCGCGGACCGCTTTGACCAGCCGGTGCTCTGGAAGTACTTCGTAGACTTCACCGCCTGGAAGGCGGCGCGCTTCTTCCGGCTGGTGGAGGAGGGCGTGAATCAGGCGGGCCAGCCGATGGACTTCATGACCTTCTACCACTCCACCATGTACTGGCCGGGGATGGGGCCACAGGAGGGAATCACCCCCTACTACCATGCTCGGCAGAGCCCCATCCTGGCCAATGAGTTTTGCATCGCCGACTGGCCGGTGGCTACCATCGCTTCCTCCTGGAATGATCGGCTGAGCCGCGACTATGGCCGGGGGGTATATGACTATTCGTGGTTCTGGTACGGATTCAAGGGTGGCGACGACTACTTCGTCCACAACAAGTGGGAATATGAGCGCGCCCTGGCGCGAAAGATGGGCCACACTCTGCATGGCCTACTCTTTTGGGTCTACGCCATGCCGATATACGTCCACCTGCCCGAGCAATCGGCCGAGATCGCCTACTGGCACCATTTCCTGCAGAAGCACTGGGAGTTTCTCAAGAAAGCCGAGCCCAGCCGGGCACAAATTGCTGTGCTCTGGCCGGGCCACTCATCTGCCTTCTACGAATTCGTCAGATATCCGAAAACTGATTTCGGCTGGGGACCACAGGCGTTGATCGAGGGACAGTACCCCTTTACCGTGGTGCAGGAGGAAGAGGTGGAAGCCGGAATCCTAAAGGACTACAAGCTGCTGTATGTCTTCGGGGTGGAGCGCACCACGCCGGAGGTATTGGCCGAGATTGACAAGTTCATTGACCGAGGTGGTTACGTTTTTAGCGACGCGGACAGTCTGCTGATGACCATTGACGGGAAGCGTAGCGACCTGCTGGCCCACCGCTTCGGCGTGGACCTCAATAAGAAGTACAAGTCGGTTTACTGGCCGACGATATTGAGCGCGGAGGAAGATGCCTGGGCCCAGGTGGCCGATCCCCAGTGGGGGAAGGGGCAATACGCTGTTGCTGATACGCCACCGTTGCCCGCGCGTACGCCGACGGGACTGGTGCAGACCTGGCTGGACCCGGAACAGGCGCAGATCATGTCGGTCAGCCCCAGCATCGTGCCCTTCCGGCAGGTACGCACTTACCATGACATCGTTACGGGCGTCGCGGCGAACAGAGGAAGAGTTCTCGGTACCTACCAGGGGGAGCCGGTCGCTGTAACGACTGCCCGGACAGTGTGGTTCGGCAACCGACCCGGTTGGGATATGTACGCGGTCTATCCTAAGGATATCCTGGCAGCGTGGGGCGAGCCCATGTACAAGAACGGTGCCGCGCCGGGCTGGTATGACAGCAGTGGTGCCGCTGAGCGTAGTGATTACCGGCGCCTCATCACTTACGCGGCAGCGAAGGCCAACATCGAGCGCCCGGCGGTAGTCGTGCGAGGGGGCCGGCTGGCGCCGCACATCGAGGTAGCGGTCAAGACCATGTCCAGCACCGGGGCCATGATGGTCTTCCTCATCAATCACGAGGATATCGGCGGCAAGCACGAGGTGATAGTCAGACACGTGCCCGACACATTTCAAGCCTGGGATGTGATGAATGACCAGCTGATTGAGAATAACTCGGACGGCAGAGTAGAGTTGGACTTGCTGCCTTGGCGGGCGCGGGTGGTCTACTTTGGGCCGCCCGACCAGGCACGCTTCGTCTCCCGCAAGCAGCGGGAGCTGATGGCCCTTGATCTGTCACCGGTGAAGTTCACCGTAGGGCCCAAGACGCTCTCCGAGCCGCTCCTGCCTGAGGTGGGAGTGGCGCCGCAGCCCCGCCCGGCCTCCCTGGGTGAAGGTGAGGTGGCTCAGCTCACCGTCACCGCCACGAACAGCGATGATAAACAACCCCGGATGGGCGAGCCGATCATCATCCCGGCCAGCGCGCTGGCCAGGTACCTGCGGACACTGACGGTACGTGGGGTGCGCCTGGCGTCCGGAGCAGCGGTGCAGTGGGATGATCTGGACGGGGACAGTGTGCTCTCGCGGGCGGACGAGATAGTCTGGCAGACGGACCTGGCGCCAGGAGAGAAGAAGACCTTCACGCTGATCCTACTGGAGCAGCCGGCCCCGAGTGCTGCGCCGGAGGGCTTCGCTCTGAGCGCGGATCAGGAGGCGGCGAAGGTGCAGGTGGGCGGACAGGACCTCTTCATAGTGGGCAAGGACAACTCCTGGCAGTTTCCCTCGGAGCAGATCGGCCAGCCGGTGAAACATCCCGGCGCCCGCTGCTTCGCGGGCGATGAGGTGAGGGAGCCGCGGATTGAGATATTGGGGGACGGGCCGGTACGCAAGCTGGTCGAAGTCAGCCATGGGTATGAGCCTTACCAGGAGTATCTAAGCGAGGATCTGCAGCCGGAGGCAGACACTACGGCCGATTACGCTGTATATGCCCAGCAGGTGCCCGGCGAGCACCGCGTGTACGTTGACATCAGGCACGCCATAAACAAAGACTTCATCGCCGGCAAGAAGCCGCTGGCGGCGGGTTACTCCCCGGCGGGCCGCCTGGCCGGACTCGAGGGGTACTATTCCGGTTGGTACAAGGATACACTGGGGCGAGTCGGGCCCCTGTTCCACCACAAGATAGAGCGGAACTGTGGCGGCTGGCTGGCTGTCGCTCAAGGCAAAGACCAGGTGCTCGGGCTTATGGCCCGGCGCACTACCGGCATCGTCGCACCCCGGCCGGTGCCGGACGAAGCTGATGGTATCCAGATCATCCTGGCCTGGATGACCCGCAGCGAGATGAACTGGGATGCGTCGGACCTCAGAAGCGTGGTGGACAGGGAAATCCTGGCCGGGAACGTCTTCCACCTGGAGGCGCTGGTCGCGCTCAAAGATGGCAGTGGTTGGGAGGGCATAGATGAGCTGCGCCGCCAGTATGCCTCGCCGCCCACGGTAACGATCACTCAGTGGAAGGTGGCCAGACACAGCCAATGAGCGATGGCTCGGGTGGGCACAAAAAGCAAAACTCTCAAAGGAGGCCTGACGAGCTGATGAAAGAGGGACTTACTTGTGCAATGATGTGATAGCTGGTCTTCAATGTTCCTGCGTATGCCTTTGCCGTAGGAGAGAACATTGTCGCCCTTCGATCCATTAACAGTTCGTCGGAGCCAACGGATATAACCAAAGTCGAGAAGATGGAGATTCACGTCGACTACGCAGAATAAACGCTAAACCCAGGATTGTCAGTTGCAGAGCCGGGCCAGAAAGCTATATACTGTAGCCGCCGGAACGCTACTCAGTACAGTGTTAGAAGTAGAAGGCCGTTACGTGGTTCTTCGGAGAGTAGATTTCCGAGAGACTGCCTCCAACTTGAGGGAGAGATACAGCATGAAAAGTATGGTTCGTGAACTTTCAGATGACCAGATTCAGCAGATTCGCCGTGGCACTGAAGATATTTTGGAGAACGTAGGCTTTAGGGTACAACACAAGGGACTGCGCGAACGATGCCAGGCAGTCGGAGCAGTAGTTGATGAAACCCGCGAAAATGTCCGAATTTCCCCAGCGCTGCTGCACGAGCTTCTGGGCCAGGTGCCTCCTTCCTACAAAATTGCCGACTTAGCGGGAAACAAGCGAATTGTCGGGTCATCGGGCCCCGACAACTATCATGCGATCGTCACTGATCCGTGGATCATAGACTATGAAACACAACGGCCCCGTCATCCCACCTTAGCTGATGT
>JALGTD010000164.1 GCA_029821515.1 Candidatus Zipacnadia bacterium
GCGGCGTTCTTTTGGGCCATATATCTGGCTTATCGGTGGTTTATCCCCGCCGAAGTGGTCCTCTCACCTGATGGCGTGAAGGCGCGCTACTTGCTTGGGCGCAGTGTATCGATCTCGTGGCACGAGTTTCAGGAACTGGAAGAGATGTTACCTACACACGCGTCGTGGACGATACGCGGGGCTGGCAAGGCAATCAGGTTTAATATTGCTTCCCCGTCCCAGCATCTGAAGAACTGTATGGAGCTGGTACGAGAGCTCATGGAACGCGCGCCCGGCGTGCGGAGACCCAATTTGGAGGAATGGGACGAGCAAGCACAATTACGCGAACCGCCTTGGCAGGGCCTGGAGCCCAGGACCTACAAGATGCCGAAGGTGGAATTATACGTGACCGAATCGGGGATCGAGGCGATAGACCAATCGGGTGACAGAACAGTTTTTCCCTGGCACGGAGTCGTCGGATGCCAGGAGTTGGCCCCTGCCAGGGGAGGGCTAGCTAACTATCGTATCATTTCCCGCCAGGGCATGGTGTATGTTTGGACAAGATTCCACAGTTTCCCGAGCGAACTAAAAGACCTACTGCTGAAGGCCGCTGTATACAATCTACGCAGAGAGGCCAATGGTATAATTAATCACGCCTAAGGAGGGATGAACCGTTGAGCTTCAAGGAAGAGGACCAACAAGAAGAGCGCGAGCAAGACCAGGAACAGCAGGAGCCCAGCTTCCAGAAGGTGGACAAACGGCATTCTGCTGAGTGATCAGGAGGCAGAAGAGGCAGCGCCGGAGGTTCCGCTTCAGGCTCTGGATGTCTATGATATGTTGAGGTTTGTGGTAAGCTTGCTGACACAGCAGGCCTGGGTCAGCCTGGGGATTCAGAAGGCGCCCGGAGCCGAGGATGTCGAGCAGGACCTGCCGCAGGCCAAGGTAGCTATTGACACGCTCGAATTTGTGGTTAGCAAGCTCGCGCCTGACCTGGAATCGCAGGAAAAGGCCGAGCTGGACTCGGTGCTGAGTAATTTGCAGATCAATTATGTGAAGAGAGCTTGATAGCCGCTTGCCCCCAACGGGACTTTGCTGTACCATCTGTCGGAACGAAATGGAAAAGCAATCAAGCTACTGTCCAACCAGGGAGGATTTGAAATGTCGGTAAGAATTGGATTTATTGGTACAGGCGGTATCGCCCAGAGCCACCTGCAGACGCTGAACGGAAATGCAGATGCACAGTTAGTCGCGTATTGTGACCTGAATCTGGAACGGGCGCAGAAGGCAGCAGAGGAATATGGCGGCAAGGCCTACCGGGATTTTGAGAAGATGCTGGATGGCGAAGAGCTGGATGCTCTGGTCATCTGCACGCCACCGTTTGCGCACGGAGAGATTGAACTGGCTGCCTGTGAGCTGGGCCTGCATATGCTCATTGAGAAGCCGATAGCGGTCAGCACCAATGTGGCACTACCTATTCTGCAGGCGATTGAGGCTGCTGGGGTCACGACTCTGGTGGCTTATAAGTACCGCTGGGAGGATCATGTCCAGAAGGGGCGTGAGATGCTGGCCGACCAGACCATCGGACTGGTTTTCGGCAACTTCTGGGGCAGCACTCCGGGCGTGGGTTGGTGGCGAGTTAAGAGCGAATCCGGAGGACAGATGATCGAGCAGGCTACCCACATCGTGGATATGGCGCGATTTATGGTCGGCGAGGTCCAGCGTGTCCAGGCCTTTGGCACACTCCAGGCTATGGACAGGGTCTATCCGGACTTTGACGTGTGGGATGCGACCGTGGCCAACCTGGAGTTTGTGAGCGGCGCAGTAGGCACGATTTCGTGCACGTGCTTATCTGAGGGCTGGGGGCAAAGCAGCTTGCGAGTAATTGCTGAAAAGCTAATGGTAAGTGTTGAAGGTGGTGAGGGCATTAGTTGGGTTGATGAGGGTGGCGAGGGGGAATACAAGAAGCAGGTTGATGGTTACCAGCAGGAAGCCAATGCGTTTGTTGAAGCAATTATGAGCGGCGACCGTAGCGAGATATATTCTGACTACGCCGATGCGGTGAGGACTCTGGCTGTGACGGAGGCGACCAATCGTTCCATCGAGAACGGAGGAGAAGTTGTCGAAATAAGCGACATTTTGGGCTAAAATCGCCGTAAATTGCCCTAAACGGCTTGACGCGGCGATTGAAATAGTGTATACTTAGCCATGGATAGGGGATGGTGAATGCTAATACAATTGAATCTGGTGGTCCCTCCCGCCGACGTTATACCAGGTGCAAATAGGCCATAAGCGCTGCAGCAGGAGTTGCCGCACGCCGACTAGCTTGGCAAAGCTCAAACAGCAGTGATGAAGGGCGGGCTCGGACGAGGGCTCGCTTTTTGCGTGCCACCGTAGGTAACCGCTTGCGTTTCCACCGCGGGAGAGATACCCAAATCATTAGGCTGGCTCGATAGCAAGAGCGAAGCATTCCTGTTAACAATATAAGACAATGGCGTGTAAGCGGGTGGTGGAGGAGCGTATCTACCAAGCATTCTGCCTATTCCCGAGGTGGCTTATGGCTACTGCAGCAGGGCTTTTGGGCGAGATCTCCGGGCCGACCGGTATCTTTGTTTACGAGCAGGTTTCTGATGAAGAGCTGGTACGGCGCACGCAGCAATACGATGACCGGCACGCTTGTGAATATTTGCTCTATAAGTACCGTAACCTGGTAAAAGCAAAAGTAAAGTCGTACTTCCTGATGGGGGCGGAGCGCGACGATCTGATTCAGATCGGAATGATTGGACTGTGGGAGGCAATAACAGATTTCCGCGCCGACCGTGACACCTCTTTTGCCGGGTTTGCCAAGGTCTGCATTCAACGGCAGATGATCTCGGCAATAAAGGCCGCCACTCGTCAGAAGCAAACCCCGCTTAATACTTCAGTGTCCCTGGATGCTTCACCTGGTGGCGATAGTGATGACGACCGAAACCTGCTGGAGATTCTGATTTCCGAGCATGACGCCGATCCCGAAGATGTCGTTCTAGGTGTGGAGGGGGAACGGGCCTTACAACAGTCGCTGCGCGAGCAGCTCTCTTCATTCGAGTGGGAGGTACTCACTGAATATCGCACCGGCAAGTCTTACCGGGAGATGGCGCAGACTCTCAACTGCAAAGTCAAGTCAATCGACAACGCCCTGTCGCGGATTCGCCGCAAGCTGCCCGATCTCCGGCCATATCTGGCGGAACACGGTATAAATGCTGGTGGCTGTGACTAGCTCGATCTGACGGACTTCAGTGAGGAGAGCTTACCAGGGTGGGCCTTTGCGCCCGCCCTGTTAGTATTCTCAGCCGCTCCGCGCAACCCGTCTGGCGGTCTCTACTGTTATGACTTTTCAGCAACTCATTACCACCTTGAACGAGTTCTGGGCTGGCCAGGGCTGCCACATTAGCCAGCCGTATGATGTAGAGGTGGGCGCGGGGACAATGACCCCCGACACATTCCTGCGCGCGCTGGGGCCCGAGCCGTGGAAGGTCGCTTATGTCCAGCCGTCGCGCCGGCCCACCGACGGACGCTACGGCGAAAACCCCTATCGGATGCAGCGCTACTTCCAGTATCAGGTGATTATGAAGCCCGCTCCACCTGGTATTCAGGATATCTACCTGGACAGCCTGGTCGCGCTGGGCATTGACCTGGCCTGCCACGATATTCGGTTCGTCGAAGATGACTGGGAGTCGCCCACCCTGGCAGCGGCCGGCGTCGGCTGGGAGGTGTGGCTGGATGGCATGGAGATTACCCAGTTTACATATTTCCAGCAGGTCGGCGGCCTGGAGTGTGCGCCGGTGCCTGTTGAGCTGACTTACGGGCCGGAGCGGCTGGCAATGTATCTGCAAGGCGTGGACGATTATCGCCAGTTGGACTGGTCCGATCAGATCAAGTATGGGGAGATTCGCTACGCCGAAGAGAAGCAGTTCTCCAGCTATAACTTTGAAGTAGCCGACACCGAGATGCTCGGAGAGCTTTTCGGCCGCTACGAGCGCGAGACTGATGCTTGCCTGCAGGCTCATCTGCCTCTGCCGGCATACGACTACGTGCTGAAATGCTCGCACGCCTTCAATCTGCTCGATGCCCGCGGAGCGCTAAGCGTGACCGAACGCAATGCGATGATAATGCGGGTACGGCGACTGGCCTGTCGGGTAGCTGAGGCGTATGTCACCGACCGCGAGCAGTTAGGCTTTCCGCTGCTTGAAGAATAGGATAAGCTACAAATAGAACCGATGGCGACAGACCTGCTTTACGAAATTGGTGTTGAAGAGATTCCGGCCAATGCCGTGCTGCCGGCGCTGGCTCAGCTTGAGACGGCTATTGGCGAAGGGCTGGACAGACTGCGACTTGACCACGGCCCAATAGCCACTTATGGCACGCCTCGGCGGCTGGCAATTATTGTCAATGATGTTGACGACCGCCAGGAAGATGCCATCGAGGAGATAAAGGGACCGCCGGCCCAGGCCGCGTTCGATGCTGAGGGCAATCCCACGCAGGCGGCGGTGGGCTTTGCGAGTTCGCGCGGAGTTGAGCTGTCCGATCTGCAGGTACGCACGGTTGACGAGGGTGAGTGGGTTTTTGCCCGCGTCAGCAGGCCGGGCCTGCCCGCGACCGAGGTACTCCCCCAGCTACTTAAGCAGGCGACCGAGCAGCTGAGCTTCCCCAAGACGATGTGGTGGGCTGAGGTGGGCTTCCGCTTTGCTCGACCGCTGCGCTGGCTGGTGGCCCTGCTCGGCGATGAACTGCTCAACTTGGCGATAACAGGAGTGCGGGCCGCCCGCACCACCCGTGGTCACCGCATCCTGGGCAGCAGCAGTGCTGAGATAGAGCGGGCTGATGAGTAT
>JALGTD010000165.1 GCA_029821515.1 Candidatus Zipacnadia bacterium
CGTCGACTGGCGGAGAGGGAGGGATTCGAACCCTCGATGGGAGCTTATACCCCCATAGTCGCTTAGCAGGCGACCGCCTTCAGCCGCTCGGCCACCTCTCCACGCACACCCATATTCTATCACATCTCGTGCCGGCAAGCAAGCGGCCCATCAGCGCTCCCGCATCCGCCGTTGCCGCCACCAGCGCACCAACCAACTGCCCTCCGTCTCGCGGATTTCCTGCTGTAGTTCCCGGCGGGGCATTGCCGCACCGCGCTGTCCTCTTGCCTGCCGGCAGGATTGTTAGCCTTATCACTGCAGCCGCAAACACCAGCAGTTCTCCGAGGCGATAGCACTTGCTATCGTGTTTCATAGTGACCATCGGCGCACCACTAATCAGCTTCCTGGCCGCTGTGCGCGGCTCGCGCCGGAATGGAGACAGAGAAAGTGCTGCCCTTCCCCAGCTCACTGTCTACCCAAATCCGTCCTCCGTGCGCTTCGGCCACCATCTTGCAGAAAGTCAGCCCCAACCCCGTTGAGTACTTGTGTCCCTCGCTGCGTGTCTCGGCTTGGCCGAACTTCTCGAAGATCCGGGCGCGGTCTTCTTCGGGTATGCCGGGACCATCATCTGATACTGAAAAGATTAGCCCCTCCTGTATACACCGGCTAGTAAGTCGGATGTGCCCTCCGCCAGGTGTAAACTGAACAGCATTGCCGAGCAGGTTCACTATAACACGCTGCAGCTTTTCAGCATCTGCCCAGATAGGTAGGCACCGACGATCCAGATCCAACTCCAGGTCGTGATTGTGCTCAATAACCAGTCCGCCGAGTTGCTCGCCTGCTTGCTCGGCAAGCTGATTGAAATCAACCTCACCAAGGTCCATCTCCAGCTCGCCCTTTTCCATTTTGTTGATGTCCAGTAGCGTGTTGACCATTTCCAGGAGACGTCGGGCACTGACCAGACCGGCGAGCACGAATTCCTCGGTCAGCCCCTGCTCGTACTCTGTGTCCACTATTAACTGCAGGCCGCCGATTACACTGGTCAGGGGAGTGCGCAAGTCGTGAACAATCATATAAATCAGTGAGTCGCGCAGCTCTTCCAGCTCCAGAATTCTTTGAGCTAGGATGCTATCGTACGCAGCCCTTGCTACCAGTCCCGCGATTATGTGCAGGAACTCGGCGACTTCTGCAATTCTCTCTCGCGGCATGACCAGGGCGGCGTGCGCCACTTGTTCCCCCACTTCCGGCGGCATACCGCCCGCAACCGCCAACTGGCGGAACTTATCCAAGTCGGGTTCTGCGGGCAGGCTGCGGGCAAAGACCGCGTAACCCACGGCCTCCTCAGCCACTACGATAGGCGCCGCTGTGTCACGGAATCCTCCCCGGCAATGGTGGTGGATTGGCTTGTCACCTTCTCGCTCTTCCCGGAGCGTCGCTTCCACCGCAGGCTCAGGTACGTCCCACTTCCTGCGTCGCAGGCACAATGTGCCGTAGTCGCCGCAAACCAGCCCACCACAATACTTCAGCGGATCGTCAATACTAGTCAACGGCACCCCTTCACTATCGGTGAATACCACGGGAACTCCGGTCACTGATTTGAACAGCGTACGCAGGCGCTCTAGCGTAGCAACGGGCACCAATTCGGCCAATTTGAGCTGAGTCTCCACTCTAATCACCTATCTTGATGTGTTTGCGTAACCTCGCGTTTTCCCGGCGGCCTGCTTGCTATTCTTGTATTATAGCTGATTGCTTGCTCACTGTCTTCTCCATGGTTCCTCAGAAAGGTCCCCACATAGCCGCGAGAGAAGATGTACATCGGTCATCCTGTATGATCTGGATGTTCCTGCCCAGAGAGTCGGACTGCCAGGATACTTGCTCGTAGTCGCGTGAACTCATCTGCGAAGTCCTTTCATCCGTCGTTGCCGCCACCAACGCACCAACCAACTGCCCTCGGTTTCGCGGATTTCCTGCTGTAACTCCTGGCGGGTCATCGCCGCGCCGCGCCAGAAACTTGCGCGCTGGTACAGATAATCACACAGCCCCAAACCAATCATCAACAGCCCGAACCGCCAGGCAAAGGTCCACACTATCTGCTGCAAGTGATGAGCCAGAAGTTGAGGCTGGGCGGTGGGGGTATCCAGCAATAGTGGCAGCAATCCATAGATTATCAGCCCGCCTCCGGCCAGGATGACTGCCGAAAGCAATATCTCCCAGGCCAAATCAGCAGCCGGCGCGCGGGCATAGTTCACTTTGGAGCGCTCGGAGTATACCCCGGCAGAGCCGTCGCCTCCCGGCGCCGCCCACCGCTGTAACGTCCCGAGGCCCACCGCAACCAGCCAGATGACAGCAAGTGCGCCGACCACCACCAATCCGGCTCCAATCAGCGGTGGTGCCTTCAGCGCCGCAACTGGCTCCTCAAAGCTGCTTCCTATCAACCCCGCCAGCAGCCGACTCAGTACCCCCATTATCAGGCCCCAGAAACCAGCCACTATTAGCAACACCGCCGCCAGCACTCCGGCGGCCGTCAGCACCTGGCTGTGGGGGAAGATACCGGCCTGACGCAACCGCGCCAGGCGGCGGGCGGTGGGCGCATATTCTCGCAAATCGCCGTCGGCGGACATTGACTCCCACTGAGACGCTACAGGCTATTTACAAATGCAGCGAGATTCGTTTGCATAACGGAGAATTGCCACGTTACGAACTGGCCCAGCAGGGGCAGGGTTATTACCAGGGCCAGTAGCGCCACCGGCCAACGCACCGCCGGCAGGACCGGCGTCCAGGCGACGTTAGGCAGCGCTCGGGCGGTCATCGCCAGCACAACATCAGCCAAAAATAGTGCCGTTATCACCGGCCCGGCCATCACCAGGCCAATCAGGAACATCTGAGCGGCTCCACTGGTAACAGCGGTCATAATTGGTTCAGCGGAGATGGTGCTGCCTACCGGCACCACCGTGAAACTGTGATAGAGCTGCTCGACTAACCAGCGATGACCGCCAATGATAATGAATAGTACCAGAGCCAGCAGATAGTAGAGTCGCGCAATCGGCCCAAGCTCCCCTTCAGCGAAGCCACTGGCCGCACCGCTGCCCACGTAATGCTCAATCACCTGGCCGGCCAGCAGCGCTCCCCAGAAGACCAACGCCCCCATAAATCCGAGAACCAAACCCACCATCAACTCTCGCAGGGCTGCCGCTATCAGCAAGCCGGAAGAGCCTATTGCCGCCGAGGGCCCTATCAACGGTGTAATGGCGATGGCAACCGCGCCCGCCAGACCCAGCCGCACCACCAGCGGCACGTCGCGCCAGTTCCACGGAATTGCATTACTCGCTCAGCCCATGCTTACTTGATAATCTCTGGCAGGCTCTGCCACAAGTCCAGCCAGAAGTCGCTCATCACCGCGACCATCCAACCGCCAAAAATGAGTAGAGCCGCGCCGGCCGCCAGGATCTTTGGGACCGTCGAGGTGGTCGGATCAGAACCAGTTCGCGCCTGGATGAAGCTGGCCGCCAGGCCGGCAACGAAGGCGGCACCCAGCGGCGGCAATGCCGTATAGAAGGTCAGCAATAGTACCCGTTGAGCCAGTTCAAGGGCTTCAGCAGCGGTCATATTTGCTCAATGCCTGGTGAATCGGATATACCTCTATCTTCCTCAAAAAGTCGCCAGTAGGCCCTCAACAAGCAATCTCCAGCCATCCACCATCACGAACAACAGCAGCTTGAAGGGCAGTGCCACCGCCGGCGTGGGCAGCGTTAGCAGGCCGATGGAAGTCAGGGTGCTCGCCACGACCAGATCAATTATGAGAAAGGGCAGGTAGACGATAAAGCCGATCATAAAGGCGGCGCGCAACTCACTCAGCACAAAACTGGGAATAAGCACGGTCATAGAGAGCTTCTCGCGGGGGACGTCCGCTGGCACTTCGGCCATCTTGCGAAAGACAGCCAGGTCTTGCTTGCGCACCTGTTTGTTCATAAACTTACGCAAGGGAGCTTCCGCCCGCTGGCCGGCTACGACCAGATCAATCTCCCCGGCCAGCAGAGGCTGCAAGGACTGCTCATTAATCTGCTCCAGGGGCGAGAGCATCGTGAACATAGTCAGGAATATGGCCAGCCCAATAATCACGTAGTTGGGCGGAATCTGCTGGGAGGTCAGTCCGGCCCGCAGGAAGAGCAAGACGATGACAATGCGGGCGAACGAGGTCATAACCGCCAGCAGGCCTGGAGCCAGCGCCAGGGCCGCAAACAGCAGCAATAGGCGCAGATAACCGCCGGTATCAGCCGAGCCGATCTCCAGCAATTGGTTGGTCGGGGCCTGGGCGCTAACCTGCCCAGCGCTCAGGACCGTCAGCAGCGCCACGGCCAGAGCACAGTAACGCGGTCCTCGCTTTAGTTCACCCTCTCGCGTCATCTCAGTCCGGTTGCCCTATCAGTCTCTGGATATTACCGCCGAGTATGGGACCCAGTTCATCCTCCGTCAGCCGCAGCTTCATAATCTTTTCGAGTTCGACATAAGGGAAGTTGAAATAGGGCACACTGGTGCCCGAGACATCCGAGCCGAAGATTACCCGCTCGGCTCCGACGTTCGCCAGAGCTTTTTCGATAGCCGCCAGCTCGGCCGTCGAGGTACCGTAATAGATATGGGGATTATCGTAAAACGCCTCGACTGCCTCGTATCCCCCATTGAGGCTGCCCATATGCGGGATAATGATGTTGAGCTGCGGATTGCGCTCGATAAAGGCGACGGTGTGAGCGAATTCCTCCTCCAGTATCACCGGCAGATTGTGGGCGCGAATGGCCTGGAGGATTGCCTCACAGCGCGGGTCCTCATAGTCGTAGCGGGGCTCGTCGGCATGCCGATGCCACTTAATGCCCCGCCACGGCTGCCAGTCACTGGGCTGGACATAGCCGTTCCAGACGAAATAGAAAGGATAGAGCTGGGGATTGTTCTGGGCGGCGGTCAGTACGTAATCGTTGGCTTGCCGGCGGCTTTCATCGGAGTCAATGGAACGGTACATATCCTCAGGGAAGGCGAATATGACCGCTCCATCAGCTTTGCACCTAACTAGATCCTCCGCCAGATCTTCGGGGGTGTACTGCTTAAAGGGCTGATTACCCAGGTGAACGTGGGCATCAATTATCTGCATAGCTGGTATGCTCCTCATTGTTGGCAGACTGCCGCTCATACTCATCTCGAGGCAACTCAGCTAGCGTCCGCAGCCCCTCGTTGCCGCCCCCGACAATCAGAATACGGTCGGCGACCTCCAGGATATAGATCCAGCGACCGCCTCCGAGGTGGCGGCTTTCCACCACACGCAGTCTGTCGCCCTTGTGAGTGGGGGCCGCCTGAGAAAGGCGGCGCAGGCCGAAGTAGATTGCATAGATCAAACCGACGACTATCGCCAGGCTGATGCCGGCCTGCAGCAGGTAGTAGAGCGAGCTGTGGCCTTCAGTCGGCGGTGGGTTGCCCTGAGCAAAGGCCAGCTCACATCCAGTCAGCAAAATCAGTCCAATGAAGCCAATAGCAGGCGGCCAGCGCATTAACTATTCCTCCCCGCTTGGCTCGGAGCCCAGTATTTGCAGGATACGCACGGCAAGCTGCTCGTCCACGGTGACTATCTCCCCCCGGGCAATGATCTTCTCTCCGGCTAGAATCTCCACCTGGTTCGCGCTACACTCTCCCAGCGTCAAGATGGCGCCAGGGGCAATCTGTTGCAGCTCGGCCAATGGTAAGGTAACTGAGCCTATGTGCACATCAAGGTTAACCGGTAGGCTCTCAACCGCATCAGAATCAATCGCCGGCGAGTTATCCCCTTCTGCCATCGGAGTCTCCTCCCCAGTCAGTGAATCATTGCTCTGTGCCATCGGCCAGTGAACCTCCCTTCACCCAGCACAAAACGCCCAACAACGGCTGAGGAGAGCAGTTGGGGAAAGCATGAAGTAAAGTCCAGGCGCTCGCCACTGTGGAGTTGCTAGCGAGCTACCCCTCCCCCCTGGCCGATTGCCGCTGGCTGCGGCTGGCTGCCTTCGGCATAGAGAGTCTACCACGAACCAGCCAGTATGACAAGAAGCTGCTCGTAGCAGATGGGGATACGTCTGTGGGGCTGACTACTGAGCGACGACAGATGAAGGCCCTCAGGCCACTATCCGCTGGACCTTGTCATCCTCACGGCTGGTGTTGGCTTGTGTCAAAGAAACTTGCTGGGCCGCCGCCACTCGATGCCTGGGCAGCAGGACGCGCAGGCCGTCTCGACCGCCACCTAGCGGGGCAATATCGCCCCCGTGAGCCTCGACAATGCGGCGAGCTGCGCGCATGGTTACTTGATCCCAATCTGGCCTGCTGCTGGCCTGCAAAGCTTGAGACTGTTGTGCACCACTAACATACTCAAATAAGATCTCCACCGCCCCGGCAGTGTCGGCTGCTTGTTGCGGTTCAATCCGGACAGATACCTGGCTCTCCTCCGGCAAGTTAAGAATCCCCTGCTCGAGGCACCCGCGGATAGCCTGCACCAGGTAGTTGCGCTTGCCTCGCACCACCCTCGACTCTGCGTCAGAGGGGATCTCCAGGATTATTGACCGATGCTGGGCAAGTTGCCAGAGCTGCCGGCCGGCCTCCCAGAGTACCTCGTGGAGCTCGACGATACCATCTTCGTGCTCTTCAACTTGGTCACTTATCAGCACAACTAAGTCATCCAACAACCGGCTAATGTGATAGGCGTCCTCGCCGATGACTTGGGTGTGGCGACGGACCTTCGGAGGGGATGACTCGGGGTCCGTAGCCAGGGCCTCAGCGCTGATCGTCACCGAAGCCAGTGTGGAGCGGATCTGGTGGGCAACTGAGCGGATCAATGTCTGCTGCTCAGGCTCCCACCTCGTCTGCCAAGGCAGTGGCAACGCAGTACCTTCGTAAGTCAACTCACGCTTTTGCTCATTCATCAATCTACGCCCGCCCTACTTACCCACCAGGGAACATCAGACATTCTCTCGGTCATTATTAGTTATCGGCAACCCTGCGGAAGACTTAAGCTTGTCCGCAGGGAATTGCGTACCATCTTTCAGCAATATTCGTGCCCGAACAGCGATAGAACACACAAAAGTCCCAGCGTACTATATTTGTGAAAAACTACCAATACTAACGCACAGAAAACAAGCCGGCAACACAAAAAGCGAATGCCTGCGGGGCATCCGCTGTGATCTTCGCTGGATAGCTGCTACAGATAAGATATCGCTGGCAGTATTCAATCCTTGATAGTAGCCATCACTTCGTCAGAAATCTCGAAGTTGGAGAAGACATTCTGGACGTCATCGTGCTCGTCCAGCTCGTCAAGAAGCCTAACGACCTTAGCTGCTTCATCGTCGGGCACCGGGGTGTTGCTGGTCGGCAC
>JALGTD010000166.1 GCA_029821515.1 Candidatus Zipacnadia bacterium
GGCAACTACTACGGAACAGTTAGGGTTCGTCGGACGCGAAGAAGGAATTGCCGCTCAGGCTGTGACGCTGGTAGTGAAGGCATAGCGCCTGGCGAAGTCCAATTCAACTGGCAGGCTGCCGTCACGGGCCAAAGCTGATACGAGGGATAGCTTCGGCAGCAAGTTTCACCAGGCGGCGAGCCGCAGCACCGGGATCGTCGGCCCGGCTTATAGCTGAACCGACTGCCACCAGCGTAGGAGTAACATCAGCCAGATCTACTATCGTCTCTTCATTTATGCCCCCGATGGCACAGACCGGCAGGGAAATCGCTTGTTGGAGTCGCTGCAACTGGCCGACGCCGACCGGCGGCTTCTCCGGCTTGGTTGGCGAGGTAAAGATTGGGCCGCACGATATATAGCTGACTGCGGCATGTTCAGCTTCCCGCGCTGCGCTTAGCTCAGGAGCGGTTACACCAACGATAGCATGCGGCCCCATCAGCCGCCGGGCATCGTTGGGAGCCATATCCTGCTGGCCAACGTGCACCCCGTCAGCACCCACCGCCAGGGCTACGTCCACCCGGTCATTTATGATTAGCGGCACCTGTGCTGGCCGAGTGATCTTAAGCAGGGCCTTAGCCTCTTCGACCATCGTGCGCGTAGGTTGGTTTTTGGCTCGGTACTGGATCATACCCACGCCGCTGCGCACTGCCGTTCGTATCAGGTCAACCAACTGCCCGGTGTCGGTGGCCTTGGTCGGCGTGATGAAGTATATTCGCGACCGAATGTTTGTAAGCATTAATTTCCCCCCTGACTTGGCGGGATCAACCGCTGATAGGATAAACACCCAACTTGCGGCCTTCGTCATACATAGCCAGGACATTTTCTACCGGGCAGTAGTTGGTGATGCTATTACCCGAACCCAGCATATAACCGCCGCCTGGGGCACAGTCAAGAATGACCTGGCGGGTGTATTCGCGGACCTGCTGCTCACTGCCACGGGCCAGCATATCCACGTCAACGCCTCCGACAATGGCTACGCGTTCCCCCCATAGCTTCTTAGCTTCGGATACCGGCGTGATCACATCCTCAAAAGCATGTTTGGCGTCGATGCCGACGTAATCAATTAGATCGTCCATAATTGTGCTTAGCTCGCCGTCGCTATGCAATATGAATGGCTTGTCATAAGCATGAGCTGCTTCGACGCACTTCTTGTGCCAGGGGAAAATATATTCGCGCAGCACTTCGGGCGAGACTAGCGTCCCGCTTTTGAAGCCCATATCATCGCCCAGACACAGCGCCCCGACCTGCTCCATAGAGGCCATTGCTTCATAGGCGTCGGCCCATAGTTGGCCTACGCGGTCGGTCACCGCCTTGACCAGATCCGGCTGATCGTAGAGGGCGTAACAGAGCTGCTCGTACCCAAACAGCCACGTGGTATACTCGAGTATGCCTGCAGTCATCCCTATTACTTTCATCCCCTCCGCCATCGCCTCAGCAGCATATTCCAACGGCCGGAAATCAATGTCGCTGAATTCCGGCCACGGATAGCGGTCGAAGTCAGCCCAACTGGAAATGGGACCCCGAGACTCGTTACGCCAGGTTCGATTGCCCGCCGCCAGCTCGGCAGTGTCAGTAGTATTCAAGTCGTCAAGTGGTAAGCTTAACCCCAGTCGGCCGCGGATGTAATCGTGCCCCATTTTCTGGTGGAACTCGGATAGCAGCCGGTAGTATTGACGCATTGTGTCGTCGTCAGTGGCCGACTGCGACCTCTTTTCCTGCGATGAGTAACCGGCCCGGGGTATCCTGCGTCCCAGAATCGCCTCCATTATCTCGTGGTCATATTTCAGCTCTACAAAGGGGAGCAGGTCAGGTTCGCCCTCGCGAAGCAGGGCTATGCGTAGGCGGTCGAAGTTGGGTTCTCGATTATTGCTGGTCATTGGTTATGTATTTGCCTCCAGGAGCTGCCGGACCGCCTCGTGGGCGCTGCTGACAGTGATTTCGTACATGCAGTGGTAATCGCGGCAGCGTGGTTTGTTCCGGCAAGCGCATTCGGGCTGCGACCACAGCACGATATTGTTATCTCCGTACGGTCCAGTCAGATGGGGGAGAGTCGGGCCGATGAGGGCTACCACCGGGGTGCCGGCAGCCACCGTCACGTGCATCGGACCACTGTCGGCGGAGACTGCTACATCACACTGTTCAATAAGTGCGGGCAGTTGTGCTATTGTGGTCTGGCCCACCGCGTCAATCACCGGTACTGTCAACTGATCTTTAACAGCTTCGGCCAGCTTACGGTCGTCAGGGCTACCTATTAGTACGGATGATATATTACCGTTCTCATAGAGCGTTTCGGCCAACTGGGCAAAATATTCTGTCGGCCAGCGCTTATGGGGACGGCTAGCGCCGAGATTGAGTCCTACCAGCGATCGGTTGGGAGCCAGTCCATTCTGCTGAAGGAATTGAGCTGCCCAGTCGCGACTGGCTGCACTTATGGGCAGGCGGAACTCTATCGGCTCGGTCGGGCAGTTCAGGTATTTAGCCATCATCAAGTAGCGGTCTACTGCATGAGTATTGGGATCGCCTGGGGCCCGCTCGTTCGTACATAGCCAGTTAAGCTCACGGCGTTCATCATCAAAGCCAATGCGCCGGGGTGCCCCGGAAAGCAAGCAGAAGGCAGAGCTCTTTAGCAGGCCGTGAGTGTCTACGGTTATGTCGAACTTGCGCTCACGCAGCACTTGCACGCTCCGGATGGTCTCGCGTAGGAAATACACGGGGGCGCGATGTCGGTATCGGGGTACTGAGATTACCTCGTCGAGGCAGTCATGGCTTTCAATGATTCCGCGGAACCGGTCGTCAACCATCCATGCGATATACGCATTGGGAAAACCCCGGCGCAGCGCCACCAGCGTCGGCATCGTCAGCACGATATCGCCCATAGAGCTGCGTCGGGCCAGCAGTATGCGCAGCGGATCCTCCGATTGTCTTTTGCGTCGTGCTCCGCTCAAGCGCTGCTACCTCTGGCTAATCGTGGGATGACAGCTCATTGTTGGTTAGGTGTGCGTGTGGGTCTATGCCTATGGAGACCAGGTAGTCGTCAATTGCCCGGTGTTTGGCCAGAGCACAGGCCAGAGTAATTAGCTCAGCCGGTTCAACTTCCTCCAGGTCAACGGCCCCCAACTCCCCCAGTTCATTGAGACATCTGTGGAAATCTACGGTGCGCACCACGGTAATGGCTTTGATCGTATCCTCAATCTCTATTTCAACTTCGTTAGGAAGTTCTATGGGAGTCAGTATGCGCGCGGTTATTGCCATATCGCTTTTCTCCTAGCGCACTCGATTAGCTTGATATTGTAGGTAAAACATTCTCTGCTTGCCCCGACAATCCTTCCCGGGCGGATATTGGCTTGGGGCAGTGAAGTAAACTTGCTGCCGGCGGAGAATATACTGTCAGCAACCTATCCGGAAAATCTCGAATGAGTATCATGTGGATTTGCCGGGAGAGGAGAAAACGCTTGACGGAGCAACTGTCAATACTACAGGTGATAACGCCTTCGCGCTACTCCGGGGCCGAGCGAGTAATCACTTTTCTATCGGCAGCTTTGCAGCAGGCTGGCCACCGGCTGGTAGTGGCTACCAAGCCTAACGAACGGCTGGAGGCCGAGTTGAACCAACAGGGAATAGCAGTGAGGACTCCGGACCTCTCTGGTAAGTTGAACCTGGCTGTACCCCTCCGCATTGTCAGATTGGCGCGAGAAATTGATGCTGATCTGATTCATACGCATCTCTCCACAGCCGGTCTATGGGGTAGCGTTGCCGGGCGGTTGCTGGGCATCCCGGTACTTGCTCACGTCCACGCGCTTGACGCGAAATGGTGCTATCTGCTGGCTAATGCTATCGTCACCCCTTCCCATGGCGTCCGCCAGCATTTGATTGGGCAGGGCGTGGATCCGGATCGGATCCATGTGATCTACAACGGTCTGCCGGCTGAGCGACGTACCGGTCTGACACCTGCTGAGCAGATTCGTCGTGAGCTGGAATTGCCTGGAGAAGCACCAGTGGTTGCAGTGGTGGCCCACCTCTCACGTAAGAAGGGGCATAGGTACCTGCTTGAGGCCGTTGCCAGGCTGAGCGGGCGATATCCTGATTTGCATTGCTTGATTGTGGGAGAAGGGCCGCTGCGCGGGGAACTGCAAGAACATGCTCGGCGACTGGGTATCACCTGCCGCGCTCACTTCCTGGGTTATCGCGAAG
>JALGTD010000167.1 GCA_029821515.1 Candidatus Zipacnadia bacterium
CGGGCGATTGCTGAGGCCATTGCGGCTTGCATAGGATCGAATCAGGAATATGAGCCGCAGCAAATTCCCCCTCAGTTCTCTGAAGAAGAAGGTACTTATCAGCGAGCTGTGGAACTTCTGCTCACTGAGCCGCCGGATGATTTGGACGAAGAACTGTTGGCGGCAGGAGCGCGTAAGCTGCGCAAGCACCGTCTGGCCGGCGGACTGGTTGAGGAGTATGAAGTCCAGGCAGCCGATGAAGATAGAGATTTGGGGGAGGAAAGAGTCGAGAACTTTCGAAAACTACAGGAGCGAGTTGCCCAACTGGCAGAGAACGGCCAGTTGACCCATGACCATCCCGACTATCAGAAGTACATCCGTCTGGTGACCCGTTTCCAGGGTAAGGGCCAGTTTGAATTCGTTGAGCACCCCAGTGTGATCGGGGCTGGTACCAACAGAGAGATACTGGACACGGATTCTGACCAGCCCAGTGACGTAAAGCAACAGGACGAAGGGAGTTGACGGTAGTTGCCTGAGGGCGAGGCAACCAAAGCAGGGGATATCGAAGAGGTCCAACAACTCATCAGCAAGGGGCAAGAGCAAGGCTATCTGACCTATGAGCAGGTCCAGGACACCCTTGGTGAATGTGAGTTTTTGGACACCTCGGATATTGAGGATATCTATCGACTGCTGCACAAGGCCGGTATAAATGTATCTGAGGACAAGGAGTCAGCCACCGAGGAACTCGAGGCGGAACTGGAAGAGGAGGAAAAGGCAACTGAGTCGGTACCGGTGGATGACTCGGTGCGTATGTACCTGCGCAAGATCGGCGAAGTCCCTCTGCTGACAGCCGCGGAAGAGATCGAGTTGGCCCGCCGTGTTAAGAAGGGCGAGGGCGAAGTCACCTATGACCGGTTGCGCAATTGTCTGAAGTTCACGCCCAATGAACCTCGGGATGCGGATCGCGAATATACTGTTACCGTTCGTGGGGGAGAACACGGCATCTACGACATCACCGGCAATATGATGCCTTACGAGGCTGTCTGGACTTTCCATGTAGATGAGCCTGATTCTGCACTTCGCCTGGTAAATACCCTGCCCAAGAATGGCGAAAAAGACGTCGAAGTAAGTCGCGATATTATTGTTGAGTTTAATGATCTTATTGCTGCCGACTCGGTCCACGATGAGGTCATCTCCGTAGTTGACGGCCAGGGGCGAGTCGTGGAGGGTAGCGTTACCGTTGACGAAGACCGGCCCTGGCGAATTTGCTTCACGCCGGCTCAGCCGTTGAAGCACCGCAATGAGTTTACGGTGACGATCTATAACGGGGGCGAGGGCGTGAAGAGTAAAGGGGGGCGCGGCATAGCCAGGAAGCGCAAATTCAGCTTCCATTCAACACCGGCCAAGGCAGCGCCGCGCGTGGTGGAAACTGACCCCGCTGATAAGGCGGAGGACTTTGACATTGGGCGGGCGATATGCGTCAAATTTGACCGTCGCCTGGATCCTGATTCCGTAAGCGCTGAGAGTGTTCACCTGCACGACGCGATGGACAATCCCGTCAGCGGGACGATCCATTATGATGACGAGCGCCGGCAGGTGCGCTTTATTCCTGATAAGCCGCTGACCAAGCAGATGATGTATACCTTCCGCCTCGACGACGGGAGAAAAGGAATAACCGGGCTGACCGGATTTTCGATACCCGAGCCGCTTGAGATTGATTTTACTACGACTGAGCAGCTCGAGCCCATGGCTGTAGCAAAGGCGGTGCCCGCCGACGGAGCGCATCGGGTCGGACGCAGTCGGCCGGTGGAGGTATATTTCACGCGCCAGCTTACCCCGAGTAGTGTTGATGACTCCAGCCTGCGCGTTCGCGACGAAGAAGCCGTCCAGGCCCTGACTTTGGCAAATCTGCGTCTGGTAGTGAGCATAGCCCGCAAATACAGCGGCCGTTCATCAATGAGCTTTCTGGACTTGATCCAGGAGGGCAATGTCGGGTTGATGCGCGCTGTCGAGAAGTTCGACTACCGCAAGGGTTACAAATTTAGCACTTATGCCACCTGGTGGATCCGACAAGCGATTTCCCGGGCTATAGCCGACCAGAGCCGGATTATCCGTGTACCGGTTCATATGGTGGAGACGATCAATCGTCTGGTCAAGGCCTCGCGGGAACTGCTCCAGCAATTAGGTCGTGAACCAACCCTGGAGGAAGTTGCCAGCGAGATAGATATGCCTATGGAACGGGTGGCGGAGATCAAGCGCATCGCACCCAAGCCTCTGTCTCTGGAGGGGCCGGTAGGCGAGGAGGACGACAGTCACCTTGGTGACTTCGTTCCTGACGACGAGGAAGAGACGCCGGTGGATGTCGCCTCCAATGTAGCGTTGCGCGAGCAGCTTGACCGGCTGCTTGATCAGTTGAGCGAACGCGAGCGTGAAGTGCTGAAGCTTCGCTTTGGCCTGGAGGATGGCTATCCTCGCACGCTCGAGGAGGTTGGTCACATCTTCGAGGTAACCCGCGAGCGTATCCGCCAGATAGAGGCCAAAGCGCTCAAGGAACTGCGCCGGCCCCAGCGCAATAAGCTACTGCGAGAGTATTTGGCCTAAGCAAATGCATAGCGATACTGCCCCACCCAACGCAGCCACACTCATCCGTCGCTGGCGCCTTGTGCTCCTCCCGGACCCACCTCAGCCAGTTTGTGCCAGTGACCGATCCACAGCCACAGGCAGCCGGCCAGCAGAAGGAATTCCTGCCACAGTGAGGCCCAACTGCGCGCGGCTGCCGCAGGATCCAGACTGAAGCAGCCACACTGGATATCAATCCCCCGCGCCAGGGCCTGGACTAGCCCGAGGATGAAAACGGCTGTCAGGCCACTGAACAGCAGGCCGATGGCCCGTGGCCAAATCCCGACCAGTAAGACGACACCTGCAATTAGCTCAGTCCATGGCAGGCATATTGCAACTAGCGAGACCATCGGCTGGGGAAGGATGCGGTACCCGTTGATGATACGGGCAAAATCGTCGGGCTTGAGTATCTTTTCCCAACTGGCGTATATGAAGATACCAGCAAGGGCAACGCGCAGGATGATCAATACAGTACGATTGCCCAGGATTCTGTGAATGAGGTGGCGAGGCTGCATCATGGCTGTTACTCCCTACCACCGTTGCTGGCAATCGAATAGCCTGCGCCCCGCCATTCCTCAATGCCTTCGTCCATCAAACTGATATTCTGGTAGCCGCGTGCTATCAGTTCATCGGCAACTACATCTTTGGACATACATCCTGGCTCACAGTAGAGGATAAGGGTTTCGGTTGTCTTCACCTGGGTGGCGAAGTCGGGATAATATGCTTCAAACTCACCGAAAGGTAGGTTCATAGCGCCAGCGATATGTTCCTGGGCGTAGACTTCCGGCTCCTGAGTGTCGACGATAATTGCTTCGTGTTGCTGGGCAAGTTGGTAGGCGCGTCTCATAGTGATCTTATTGATGGTGCTGGACTGGTCTGCAACGGGGGCATTCTGTTGCACTGGCCAGATAAAGACTGCATTGTAAATCAGGCCCAACCCCAAGGCCAGCAAAACGACGGCAACTATCCGGCCTATGTCAGCAACAAGATCAGCTTGCCGCAGCCATTGGGTTATTGTGGTGGTTAGGTTATTGTTGCGGTTTTGATCTTTATTGAGCAAATCCATTCTCGGGTTATACCTGGTGCGAGCATGGTAGCGGCGACACTACGCTTTATTGCCATTAACGCTGCCCGCCTGGCAATTGTTCCGCGCGGCAGCGGCTTGCCGGGGTGTTGGTTAGTTCGGTTGTTGTGTGAATCCGGAAAAAGTTTGGCATAGGGGTTTACAAACCCGGTATAATGTGGTATACTATATGTGTAATTGACACATAGGTGATGAGATGAGAGGAAGAGCCGGTGGACAACGCAGAGGCGCCCAGTATGGACAGTTGGTTCAGCAACTGTCCCGGATGATTGAGCCCAGTGTGCTCTATCTGCTGGCAACTGGCACCGCCAGCCATGGCTACCAACTTGCCGAGCAGGCCAATCAACTGGGGCTGGCTGAGACGGTTATCGAGCCGGCGGCAGTTTACCGCTGCCTGCGGGCGCTGGAAGCTGACGGCTGTGTCATATCGGATTGGGATACAACGGGCAGCGGCCCGGCCCGGCGGGTTTACAGACTTACTGAAATCGGCGGGCAGCGGCTATCTGGTTGGGCTACGGTTATCAACCAGCGGGTCCAG
>JALGTD010000168.1 GCA_029821515.1 Candidatus Zipacnadia bacterium
GATGATCGCGGACGGACGGATACGGTGAATGAAGGTCCCGTCGGCGACAACTTTGTACAGTGTCGCTACACCCCCCATAGGACACAGCGCGTGGACGTTCGGCACACTTCCCGGACCGCCACCCGTTTCTTGGTGCAAGACGGTAATATATGTCATAAATGCCCAAACTCCAGTCAATGACAGCAGCCTGAGCATTCGGGAAGCAGATCGGGGTTTGCCTGATGTATTCATAACCGGTCCCTCCTCCGCCCGTCTAATCCGCAACATACGATGATGCCACTTGGTGCCACGAACTTAGGATACGGACAAAGCCCGATACAGGTAAAGCGTCAGCGTTTTAGTATAGTCAAGCACCGTCTCGATGTCTACATACTCACGGGGGCCGTGGGGCTGACCGGGCTGACCGGGCGCAAAATTGACCGTAGCCATATCGGCAAGCACCTGGTAGTAAGCCGATTCCGTCCAGGCTGTTACCTGCTCGACACCTATCTTGTTTCCGGTCACCTCGGCGTAAGCCCGACTCAAATCTTCAGCCAAAGGCAGCGAGAGGGGCTGATCGAAGGGGATTAAATCCTTGACCCATTGCACTGTGGGGGGATGTTCGGCCAGCCAGTCGTCTCTGTGACAAGCCGCAGCGATGCTTTCTTCAAACTCCCGGCGCAACAGTGTCCCGTTCCAGCCCGTTCCTGATTCCCGGGAACTCGCCGCCTCCGCAGCGGGATAGACGATACTGAGCGACATCCGCGCTTGCCCGGGGATCACCGCCGGGATAGTGCCGGCTTCAAATATGCCAATGTTCACCCGGCAGTCAGGATACCTGGCGGCCAGGTTAGCGGCGAATTCATCAATCTGGGTCTTAACCACCAGTGCCTTTTCCAGTGCCGAGATGCCCTTGCCACGGGCAGCATGCCCCTCCTGGCCCTGGACAAAGACGTCAGCGGTGAGACAGCCGTTGCAGCCGACAGCTATTGAGCCGGTGGAACCATCCACTATAATAGCACTATCGCCAACATAGCCAGCGTCAAGGCAGGCCAACGCGCCCGCGCCGCTCCCGTTAGCCTCCTCATCAATGGTGCTGTGGAAGATTATCTTACCAGCCAGTTGTGCCCTACTGTCGAGCAGCGACTTGATCGCTCCATAGATGGTACTAAGGCCTTCCTTATCATCGCTGGCGCCACGACCCCAGAGCTTACCATCGCGGATCTCGCCGCTAAACGGCTCTATCTCCATATTGTCGGCGCCAACCGTGTCCATATGAGCATTGAGCACAACGGTAGGGCCATCCCCACCAAAGTCAAACTCGGTGACCAGGACGGGGCGTCCCGAGAAGTCGCGCTGTGCCGGTCCGATGACGCCGCTGCGCGTGTAGATATCCTGCGGCACCTCCAGCCAATGGAGGTCAGTAGCCAACGGCTCCAGCTTTTCGGCCAAGTATTCCTGTCCGGCAGCCTCACCACCGGGATCAGCATCGCCCGCGTAGGGATTGACGGTGTTTATCTGTACCAGCTCCTGCAGCAGACTGACGATCTGCTCCGAATTGTTTTCAACGGCCCCCAAGACATCAGTCTCAGACATATTGGCGTTATTCTCCTCATAGCAGAGTGAAGTCAACCTACCTATTTTCACGATAGTAGCCGCTATTTCCTCCCTGGTGCTGGGCAGGAGGAAACTCGCCGCTCGAACGCGAACTAACATTTGTGCGAGATCCGCTGAGTTACACATGTTGACAGGAGACGCAGATGCCAATGTTTGATATCATCACAATCGGCAGTGCCACCGAGGATGTCTTCGTCAATATTGACGAGACTCAGCTTATCAGCTTCGAAGACGCCGATCACAGGACTGACTATCTGGCACTGAGCTACGGGGCCAAGATCAGCGTGGATAGCACCATACTGGACACCGGCGGCGGTGGCGTCAACACGGCAGCGACCTTTGCCAAAATGGGCCTGAAGACGGCAGCTTTCTCCAATATTGGCCGAGATCTAACTGGAAAGCGCGTCATCGAGGACCTTGAGCAACGCGGCGTGGATACATCCCTGCTCATACAATGCGCGGACCATCCGACTGGCATATCGGTCATCCTGACTGGCTTTACCGGTGACCGAACGATACTGGTCTCTCATGGTGCGGCAAACTACCTGCAGGACGAAGATATCCCCCGGGACGAGATTGCGCAAGCAAACTGGATCTACATCGCCTCACTGCACGGGGAAAGTGGCACTATGTTTGACGAGCTGGCTACGTTTGCCGGTGCACAAGGTGTCCAAGTGGCCATCAATCCGGGCAGCACCCAGCTTGACCAAGGAATAGAAGGGCTGGGCGAGACCCTCAAACAGGCCACGGTTATGTTCTTGAATCAGGCTGAAGCCTACCAGCTTACCGGAGTAGAGCCGCTGCGTGGCCCCAGCGACGAGCGACAGATGTTGCGCATGCTCTATCAGGCAGGCTGCCAGAACGTGGTAATGACGGTCGGCGCGGCCGGCTCGTGGGGGTATGACGGGCGGTCGTTCTACACTATACCTGCATACCCCACCGAGGTGGTTTCGACAGTAGGCGCCGGAGATGCGTTTGCCGCTGCCTGCGTGGTGGGATTACACAAGGGTCTCCAGCTTAATGAGGCGATGCGCATTGGGGCAGCGAATGCGGCCTCAGTTGTCTCACAATTCGGGGCCAAAGAGGGGATACTAAGCTGGCAGGAAGCCCAAGATTTCATGAAGGCACGCCTGGACAGTTCGCACCAATACCAGCAATACCAAGACGACCTACGCAACCACTAAGGAGGATTCATTTTGGACAAGTTACCGGCAATACTTTCGTACCTGGGTGTAGGACTGACTGTTGGAATAATATCGGCAATGCTGGGCATTGGCGGCGGAGTGCTACTGGTACCGGCACTGGTGTTCATCTGGGCGTGCAGTATGCACACAGCTATTGGCACCTCATTGGCCGTAATAGCGGTCGGTTCGTTGGCGGCGGCGACGCGCCACTTTATGCTAGGGAATGTAAACATCCCCCTGGCAGGATCACTTGCGGTAGGAATGGTTGTGGGTAGCTTCTTTATCGGCGCGCCCCTGGCGGAGATGATACCCGGAGAAATATTAAAAAAGATATTTGGAATTCTGCTGGTAGTCTTTGGCCTGCGCATGATTGGGCTTTTCGCATACCTGGCTCAGGTGCTTCATATTGGCGCCGTCGGGTAGAACACTCATTGTCTTCACGACAGCTTCTCGAGGACGCCGGCGGCAATCAGGGGGATGTTGATCTCGTGGTGGCCAATGAGGGTAATGCCCTCACCCCCGAACTCGCCAGCCCGCGCCACCGGATTGAGCGCCGACCGGTACTGTTTCATAAAATCGAGATTGACCCCAGTGAAGGCGCCGATCTTATATCCCAGATTACGCACCACGGCCAGCGATTTCTCGATAATCAGCGGCAGTACCACCGCCGAGCCAGCCACGATTATCACCCCGCCATCGCGAAGCTTAGTAATCTGGTGAGCGAAGATGCGAAAATCGCGCAGGCTGCCCGCCCCAATAGCCGCACCGTCGGCTGACGGGTGCATATGATTTATGTCGGTGCCCAGCGCGACGTGCACGGTGGCGGGAATCTGCTGCTGATAAGCGGCGGCCAGAATGCTTAGATCAGTGTGCTCAGCCCCGCTGCTATCAATGCCGCGGGCGATTGCAGTACCCAGACCTATCTCCTCCTGGTAGGCCTGCTGGGCGGCGCCGTTGATGAACTCGCTGGTCTCTTTCGCCATGCCAAAGCGCCCACAGGGAAGAGCGGTGGCGACATCCTCGGAGGTCTTACCGACCACAGCTATCTCGACATCGTGAATTGCGCCAGCGCCATTAGTCGCTATGCTGGTCAATATCCCTTGCTTGATAAGCTCGATGACTACTGGAGCCAATCCCACCTTGACGACGTGCGCGCCGTAGCAGAAGATGACTGGCAGGTTGTGGTGGCGGGCAGTCACAACTGCCTCAATTATCCGCTTGATATCGCGACCGGCCAGGATATCAGGCAGTGAGTCAAGGAAGCTGCCCACATTGGCCCGCGGCGGACAGACCGAACCAAAATCGCTGATGTGGACATTGCTGGGCCGCTCGGCCAGCGGCTCGGTGCTCACTGCTTCCAGACTAAGCTCGTCGTAGTGATCCATTCCTATCTACACTTTCTCCTTTTCAGCTATCAGAGGTCTACGCTATCAGCAG
>JALGTD010000169.1 GCA_029821515.1 Candidatus Zipacnadia bacterium
GCCATCTTTGCCCGGCTTGTCAGCGTGGGCTTTGACGGCTGGATTTCCATCGAGGATGGCGTCAACGGTATGGACGAGATGAAGGCCTCGGTGGATTTCCTCAAAAGTATGCGGCGAAAGTATCAGGACGCTTCAATATGAAACGCATCGGCATCCTGCAGGTATGGCAAGAGTCAAACAGTTTCAATCCGGTATTGACGATCAGGGCTGACTTTGAGGCGTTTGGTATGGGAAGTGGAGAAGAGGCGCTGGTCAAATTCGGAACAGGAGAGGAAGTCGGCGGTTTCCTGAGAGGCCTAAAGGCCTGGCAAGAACTGGTTGAACCTGTGGGGCTGGTGGTGGCGCAAGCCTGGCCCGGAGGCTCCATATCAAAAGAGACAAAACAGTGGCTCTGTTATGCCATTCGTGAACAACTGGACGCAGTGGGGCAGTTAGACGGGGTCCTGTTCTCGCTGCACGGCGCGCTTGTGGCCGAGGATGAGACAGATGTGGATGGGTTCCTGCTTGAACAGGTACGACAAACGGTGGGCCCTGACGTGCCGCTGGTGGCGACACTTGACTGCCATGCCTATTGGACGCCCAGGATGGGCCGAGTTGCTGACGCCCTGGTGGCTTACCATACAAATCCACATTTGGACCGTTTGCAAACCGGAGAGCGAGCGGCCCACGTTTTGGAGCGAATCCTGGCAGGGGCCAAACCGGCAGTAACGACGATTCGCCTGCCGATGCTGATCACTGGCGAGGTAAACTACACCACAGGTCCGGTCCTGGCGCCAGTCTTTGCGCGGTTGGAGGAAGTAGAGTCGTATTCTGATGTCCTCAGTGCCTCAATACTCATGGCCCAGCCGTGGGTGGATGCCCCTGAGCTTGCATCTGCGATCGTAGTGTTCACAGAGGGAAAATCCGTCCTGGCCCGCGAGTTGGCGGAAGAGTTGGCCCAGATGTACTGGCAACGCCGTGAGCAGATGACCTTCGAGTTCTTGGACGCAGAGCAAAGCGTAGCTACGGCACTGGCCTGCAAGGGCCAGCCGGTGGTGATCGCGGACGGCGCTGATGCCACGAATTCCGGCGCACCGGGTGACAGCATCCACTTGTTGCGCGAGATGCTCAAACGAGATATCCCGGGCGGCGCCTTGCTGATTATGGTCGATCCACAAGCAGTTGCCTATGCCCAGGCAATCGGGGTAGGAGAGGCCTTCCAGTTTGCGGTCGGAGGCAAACGCGATCACGTATTCTCCCAGCCTCTGGCCATTAGCGGTGAGGTGCTGTCATTGCAGCCTGCCCGATATGTTCTGTCGGGTCATGGTGGCGACAACCTGCCCATTGACATGGGCGACAGCGCCGTCGTTCGGACAGGCGACATCACCTTGCTTTTGGTGGAAAAGACCGGCCCAGGAAGTACACCGATGATGTACCGCTGCGTGGGATTGGAACCCCAGGATTTTAAGATTGTGGTCGTGAAATCGCCAGCCGGTTTCCGGGCCGAGTTCGAGCCCTTTGCCGCGGGCATCGTGCTCTCTGCGTGTCCGGGTTGTGCCTCGCCCCGACTTGCCGAGATACCGTACAAGAAGATTAGCCGGCCGATCTGGCCGCTGGATAAGATTGAGGACTGGCGGAGCGTAGAATGGACGAAAAGCAGTGATAGAAGATACCAGGAGTGATCCCATGAAGCTCAGAGACAAGGTGGCCTTGGTGACCGGCTCCTCGTCAGGCATCGGTGCCGCTATTGCCCAAGGCATGGCCGCCGCCGGCGCGGATGTCATCATCAACTATCGCAGCAACGAAGCGGGAGCGCAGAGAATCGCCCAGGCAGTTAGGACAAGCGGACGAAAAGCCTTGGTCGTCCGGGCCGATGTGGGGCTGGCCGAGGACGTGGCTCGGCTATTCGAGGAGATTAAGTGCGAGTATGGCCGGCTTGACATCCTGGTCAACAACGCGGGTATCACACCCAAAAAGCCCTTTCAAGCCACAACGGAGGAGGATTGGGACGGCATCATTACCACCAATCTAAAGAGCATTTTTCTCTGTTGTAAGCAGGCACTGTCACTCATGTCGCCGGGAGGGGCGATACTGAACATCTCCTCTATCCACGCTCTGGTGACAACCTACAACTTCTCGGCATATGCGGCCAGTAAAGCCGCTGTGGAGGCCCTGACCCGTAACCTGGCTATCGAATTTAGTGAAAGGAACATTCGCGTGAATGCGTTGCGGCCGGGGTGGATCGTAGTTGAGCGTGAGCCTTTTGACGTAGATGATCCTACGTATGAAGAGGTTTGTGCGAGAATACCGCTGCACCGCCCGGGACAAGTGGAAGATGTTGTGCCCAGCGCCATACACCTATGTTGCGATGATGCTAGCTTTATTACAGGCCAGATACTGGGAATTGATGGGGGCGTTGCAGTCATGGTCAATTCACCGTTTCCCAAGGGCTTTGTGGAAGGCGGTGCCTGGGAGGAATGAGCCAATGAGTGCACACAGAGAAAAAATGCCTGATGATTTACCATTGTTCTCAGTCAGCCAATATACGACCTATCCCTTGAGCTTTGAACAGGATGTGGCTCTTTACCAAGAGATAGGTGTAATGGGGATTGAGGTGTGCGAGGAGAAGTTGGCCGACGATCCAGGAAAGGCGCGGGAGCAATTGGCGGAACTTGCCGATAGTGGTCTGGAGGTCACCAGCGTGCAGCCGCGAGTGCTTTCCCTATTCCCGCATAATGATACGGACACCAATAAGGTCCCCGAAGATCCCGAGGCCCGCGTGGCCGGGTATCGCCGGACTATAGACCTGTTTTCGCAGTGTTTTCCTGACCAGGAGATCGCGCTGGTGGCAGGCGGTGGAAAAGCGCCGGCGTATAACTTTCACATTGCCCATCAGACGGCTCGCAAACTGTACCCGCCATTGGCTGATTATGCCGCTGAGCGAGGCGTACGGATTATGTTTGAACCCTTGAGCCCGATCCTCATGAATGCCTTCTCGTTCATCTGTACGCTCGATGAAGCACTGCAATTGATTGAGGACGTCAACCGAGATAATTTCGGTCTGGCCCTGGATATCTGGCACGTCTGGCGCGAGCCGCACATTGCCGAACGGATCGCGCAGTTGGGTGAACAAATCTTTGGTGTGCATATTTGCGACTGGCCGGTTGGTGAGCCCCGGGGCTTGCAGGATCGGGTGCTACCCGGTGAGGGGATGATTGACCTGCCCGCGCTCCTTGGGGCGATTGAACGGACCGGATATTCCGGGGCGTACTGTCTTGAGATCTTCTCCGATGAAAATCTGCCGGACTCGCTCTGGCGAGCCGATCCCGCCCAGGTGATTGAGAAGGGCAGGCAGGGATTCCTGCAGGCCTGGCAACAACGCCATTGAAAAAAGGAGAACTTAACTGAAAACCTTACAGGAGCAGTATCGTCTGGCTCAGCAAGTAATCCCGGGGGGAGTCAACTCTTCAGTACGCGTGAACCAAGCGCTGGGAACCCCCCTCTACGCTTCGCACGCACAAGGAAGTCGGGTCTGGGACATTGAAGGACGCGAATACATTGATATGTGTTGCGCCCATGGTGCGGCTCTACTGGGCCATGCCCACCCGGCTATTGACCAGGCCTTACGCAAAGCAATAGAACTCGGCTACGTCAACTCATTTGAAACTGAATACCATGAACAACTGGCCAGAGAGATTTGTGAGTGCATTCCCTGTGCGGAAAGGGTTCGGTTCTGCTCATCTGGCTCCGAAGCTACCCTCCACCTAATTCGTGCCTGCCGCGCTTACACCGGTCGGGAGAAAATTATCCGTTTTGAGGGCCATTTTCATGGCTACCATGAGCTTATCTACATCGGTGGCCATCCCCCTGCGGAAAATGTTGCGGACAACCGCAGCAAACCCTATATCGAATCAGCCGGCATCCCGGAAGAATTCGCGAAATTCATCATTCCTATTCCTTACAACGATCCTGAAGCCCTCGAAGAAGCCATCTCGGAGCATGGTGATGAAACAGCCCTGGTCATCCTGGAGCCCGTCAATTACAACTGCGGCTGCATCAAACCTCAGCCCGGATATCTCGAGCTGCTGCGTAAATTGACCAAAGAGGCAGGTATCATCCTTTTCTTTGATGAGATCCAGTCAGCTTTCAGAAAATCAAGGGGCGGTGCGCAGGAAGATTTCGGCGTTATTCCCGATGTGTGTACCATC
>JALGTD010000170.1 GCA_029821515.1 Candidatus Zipacnadia bacterium
GGCCCAGGCGGGTGATATTCTCTTCACACCGTTGCGTGAGAAGCTCAGCAAATATATCGCCTATCCGGGCGGCGCATATATTCCGCCGATTGTTCCGGCAGCGTTGGGGCCTAATGCCACGCTTATTGGTGCCGGCGCTATGGCCCTGGCCGAGCAGCACAGGGCTGGGAATTCATAGCTGGCAGGTGCTGGGGGACTTTGCCCGAAGTTGGTTTTGGTTCGGCTGACAGTCCCGCCAGTACTTCCTTCGGGTGGCTATGCCCTAGTGTGGTCGCCAGGTCGCCGCGATTGAGTCAATAGCAGATTCTGACAGGAGAGAGCACTCAGCGTAACCTGCGCCGGGTGCTTCTGCGCAGACGTCTGCGTGATTGTCCAGGCGGCAGCTTGTACCATAGCTTGCCGACAGGCGTGATCACATCAGCCTGTGCAGTCGGTCAGAGACATCCTCGGCGAAGCGGCTGATGTGCTCGGCGATGTATTGGCCAATGTCCAGCGCATCGTCTTCAATCAGTGGTGTCAGGTCCATCACGGGAATCATGCTGGTCGCGACGTCCACCTCATGTGAGGCGAAGAATGTTGCATTAGCCCGGCGTCGAGCCAGTGTAGCCAGATCGTACCTCTTTCCCCCACAGATCTGCGAGTCCATCACCCCGATCAGGGCTGCCGCCAGATTCTCGTGGGCGGAAACGTCAAAGGTGACCTTGTCGTCGTCCATCATCCAATCCAGGTCCCGCCAAGCCTCGTAGCCGTATAGCTTCTCGGGCCGAACCTCTGCGGGCAGCGAGCGCAGGGCTTGAATCGTTCGCAGCGTCGTCGCCACATGTGTATCGTGCTTGTCAGCCAGGTTGTGAGTGGAAATGACGCGGGGGCTGGCCTGACGGATTAGCTCGGCCAGTTCGCGGGTTAGACCCTCATTGGAGGGGTCCTTCACTGCTGAACTGGGGTAGTCCAGCAGCGTCACCAGGCTATACTCGCCGATCATCGCTGCCTTCTTCTGCTCGGCCTTTCTGACCAGGCGCATTTCCTCGTCAGTGTAGTTGGCGTACAGATCATCGCGAGCACTTCCAGCACCATCGGTCACCGTTACTCCGGCAAACCATTCCTCTTCGTCACCAAAGCACCGCATTATGGCGTAATAAGCCCCTATTTCCAGGTCGTCAGGATGCGCCCCAATAGCCATTTGCGTGGTGCGCTGGAGGGCTTCATCCTCACTGGCCCCGTCAGGGATGAACAGTTCTGCGCCCGGATTGTTGAGCTGTAGCATGTTAGTCAACTCCTATTGATAGTGAATTAACTGATTTCGGGCAAGCTGGCTGCCGCGATGGCCTGGCCTACTCTACGTTCAGACTCGTCGGGCAGGCACATATTTATCTGATTCGCCAGCTCGGGGAACTCTACCTCCAGGACCTCCCGGGCCTTCTTCAATATGATTTGACCGCCTTCGCCAGAGGTGACGCGTCCCAGAATCAGCATGTGGCGGATGTCATAGAAATCCGCGTAGTGGGCTATGGCATAGCCCAGATAGCAGCCAATAGTTTCATAAATGGGCCGGGGGCGTTCGTCACCGGCCGCAAACATCTCCTGGATGTCCACAAGCTGTTCAGGTGCTGCTTTGCTTTCATTCAGGGCTATGCCCGCGGCTGGTGCCAACCTGACCACCGCCTGTTGCGAGAAATACTGTACCCCGCATCCATAGTCGCCCGACCATTCGTCAACTGGGGCATAAGGATTGAGATCAACCGGCACGAAGGCCACCTCGTTGAGCCAGCCGGTGATATTGCCTTCAGCGTCAACATATCCGCCGGCCTCGCTAGAGCCCATGGCAATTCCCAGCACTGCGTTGTCCTCCAGTGACATTGCTCCGGCCAGGGCGGTTACATCTCCGTCGTTGGCCACGGCAATGGGGACTTCCGGCCATTCTTCGTCGCGGATGTTCAAGAAGATGTCATTGATGCGGCTCGCAAAGAGGTCTTCGGGAATACTGCGGAACAATGAGGCAACCATCGCCCGGTTGTTGATGTAGGCACCAGCAGCGCTAACGCCTATGGCATCAACTCGAGGCATATGAGAGGCAGCAGTATTGAACGCGTCGTTGATCCCGTCATAATGGTATTGCGGGTCAGCCTGATTCTTAGGGTCCCAGGGCACCTCTTCGCTATAGATATCCTCTCCGTCAACTACTGCGGCCACCTTCCGGTCGCTGGCGCCCAGGTCCAGGCCTATCCGGCAGCCCTCCAGGTGGCGGCCAATCCGCACCGATTGCTCGCGTGGCTCGGCGACGCCCTCGGCATCGGTAATCTCCACAGTAAAGGGTTTCTCGTAGACACGGCTCATAAGCTCGGCGTCGAAGCTACGGAGCCCTTCTTTAGAGTAGGCCTGCTGAATGTAGCGGCCAATCTCTTCGGGACCACCGACGATAATCTTCCATCCGCCGCGGATCCACAGCAGTGCCTTTACCAGACGCTCTGTATAGAGCAGATTGGCTGCAGCCAGCTCGCTGTCCGGTGCGTAGACCTGCGTCTTGTAGACAGAACGCAGTCCCTCTTCTCGCTCCAGACCAATTACCAGGGGAACTGCCTGTCCCGATGCTTCTGCAGCCTCAACAAAGGCCCGATTGGTCAGCGCTGCCGGGCGAAATTCCGGATGCAGCGGAGGGACTACTTGCGGTTTGATTAAGTTCAATGTATTGCTCATAGATTGGCTCTCCTTTGGTTGTGGGACTAACCTGAGGGTGCTGGCTCCCCGTAGCCAGGGCTTTTGGTCTGCCGGGCACTTTGTGGTGGAGCCGTCGTCATAAATAGTATTATCTGTGCTGCGCACAAACTCCTTCTACAAAGTCGGAGAATTCCCTCTTGAAGCGTTCCACCCCGAAGCGCAGCGCATTGCGCCGGCAAGCCTGTTCATCAAAACTTATCTGCTCAAAGCGGCGCACAGCTTGACAGAGCGCCTCCGCCGTCTGGGGAGTGAACAGCAGTCCCGTCTTGCCGTCAACAATGCTGTCAAGTACACCGCCAGCCCCGTAGGCAATCACCGGCCGGCCGCAGCTTTGTGCCTCCAGCGGGGCGATGCCAAAGTCCTCTTCCTGGGGCATAACAAAGGCCCGACAGCGGGCCATCCGATAGCTGACCTCTTCATCTGCTCGCCAGCCCAGTAGTTGCACGGTCGGACCGGCCAGCCGTTTGAGTCGTTCATACTCAGGCCCCTGCCCGATTATCACCAGCGGCAGCCTCAACTGATTGAAGGACTCAATCGCCAGATCTACTCGCTTATACGGATTGAGACTGCTCACGATCAGGAAGTAGTCTTCCTGCTCGCCGACTGGCTGAAAGCGCTCCGTATCCACGGGCGGGTGTATGACGGTTGCTTCCCGCCCGAAGTAGCGGCGAATCCGCTGCTGGACGATCGTCGAGTTTGCCACAAACTCAGTCACCCGACGGGTACCGTACTTATCCCACCGCCGCAGGGCGGGAAGCAGAGCTTTCACTGCGGTATGAGCAAGCGGCCCGCCGGGTAGCCCGCGCACGTACTCATCAGTCCAATGCCACAGAAAGCGGGCTGGAGAATGGCAATAGCAGATGTGCAGGGCATCAGGCGAGGTCCGCACGTTCTTCACCCACGCGCTGCTGGAACTTATCACCAGGTCATATTCACGCAGGTTCAGGCGCTCCACAGCCAGAGGCATCAGCGCGAAGAGCTTGCGGTGCAGGCGCCGAGCGCCAGGGATCTTCTGCAGAAAAGAGGTACGGATATCCCAGTCAGCCGTGGCGTGGCCCATCTTCTCGGGGTTGTGAAGCAGGGTATAGATGGGGGCATCGGGGTAGAGATCATGAAAGATCGCCAGGACCCGTTCCGCCCCCCGCATCCCCTGCATTAGATAGTCGTGAACCAGTGCAACACGCATCAGCGAGCTATGCACCTCATAGAGATCCTTGACCGCCTGCCCGTTGGCAGCATCCACTCCGGGCGGTTGCTGAGATTAGCAGCTATGGTTTCGGGCAGTTGTCCTGCCGCTCCAGCGCCTCCAGCAGCGCCAGGCGCATCACTTCGACCGGTGCCTCCTGGCCAGTCCACTGCTCGAAGGCGATAGCGCCCTGGTGGACCAGCATGCCGGTGCCGTCGAGGATGCGGGCACCTGCCTCGCGGGCGGCCTGCAGCAGAACTGTATCCCGTGGATTGTAGGTCA
>JALGTD010000171.1 GCA_029821515.1 Candidatus Zipacnadia bacterium
CACTACCAGGTAGCGCGCGATGTTCAGCAACTGCTGCAGCGCTATAAGGACCTGCGCGATATCATTGCCATTCTTGGTCTGGAAGAGCTTTCCGAAGAAGACCGCCAGGCAGTCGGGCGCGCCCGGCGCATTCAGCAATTCCTGACCCAGCCTATGTTTGTGGCGGAGGTATTCACCAACATTCCCGGCGTCTACGTGCCGGTCGAACAGACGGTCAGCAGCTTCGAGGAAATCCTCGCGGGCAACTACGACGATCTGCCCGAGGATGCCTTCCGCATGGTCGCCACAATTGATGATGCCAAGGAAAAAGCCAGTAAGTTGTAGCTCACCCCCGGCGGAATGGACGGGTTAAGTGTATGGTGTCTGCGCCTGCATTTGTCACTAAAATCGTCACCCGCAATGAGGAGTTGTTCGCGGGTGATGCAATAAGCACAATTGCCCCCGGCCAGGAGGGGTACTTTGGCGTGAAGGCCAATCACGCTCCGTTTATGGTTGCGTTGGGCATAGGTGAGATCCGGATTACTACCCCGGATGACCAAGCCCACTATTTTGCCATTGCTGGCGGGGTAGCTGAGGTGCAGGACAATGTCCTGGTGGTGTTGGTGGATACTGGCGAGAGAGCGCTGGATATTGATATAACGCGGGCGGAAGAGGCTGCCGAACGGGCGCGGGCTCGGCTGTTCGGAGCCGGTCTTGAGGAGCGGGTGGATCTTACCCGCGCCGAGGTCGCTCTGACTCGGGCGCTGAATCGCCTGCGCGTTGCCCGCCATAGGCGATAGCCATATTGCTGTCTTCCCCAAGGTATAACCCCTGGTGATTATGCGGTCCAGGTTCTGAGACTCGGCGGGAACATCTTATGGGGATTGAGTCAAACTAAGTGAATTGCTTCATCATTCTATCCAGTGCAGGTGGGAGGTGCATTGATGGGTGATATGAGGTCCGCGAACCCGCCGGCCTCGTCTGGACATAAGTGGGTGAGGCAGCATCGTAGTTGGTTAGTTATTGCCCTGTTTCTTCTTGCTGTCCTGCTGTGTATCGCTTTTGTTGACACTGCCTACGAGCGGATAGACGAGCCGATTGAAAGTATTCCGCTGGTGGCAAGCATAGCACAGATGGTCTCGGACGCCGGTGCCCGCAAGGGAGGAGGGCCAATTCTGGCTCTCGTGGTCATTATTCTGGCGGGCAGGCGGTGGAAATACATCATCCGCAACGTCGTGGCCGGGCTGGTAGTTCAGACTGCAACCGTTCAGGTGCTCAAGGATCTGACTGGCCGCCCGCGCCCTCCTGATTCTGAGGGACTGACCGTCTTCTACGGCCCGGGCACTGACTTCCACTCCTTCCCCTCCAGCCACGCAGCTTTTGCCTTTATGCTTGCTACTGTTGCAGCCGCTTACTTCCCGCGCTGGCGCTGGCTGGCCTATGCTGGTGCCACAGCTATTGCCTTGAGCCGCGTACTGCTTGACCGGCATTTTATCTCTGACATTATGGTCGGGGCTTTCATCGGCTACGTGGCTGCTTACCTGGTCCTGCGCTGGTGGCCTGCGCGAGAATCTGGAGCCGAGGCTCAAGAGAATATCTCTTCCTCTGAGGTTAGCGTGCCATAGGCAAAGATCATCAGTTGCCTGCGCTTTGCCCGCCACAGTCGCTATCTGCATTGTTGTAGTCCTCCTTGTTTGTCGCGGCAGGAATGCCGCTCCTACCGGTTTGGCAATAGTTTCGCTCTGTTCATCTTGCCGGCAACAAATAGATCCCTGAGAAGGAGATAAGGCGCCGCTTAGAGAAGGGGCGGTTGTGACTTGGAATATCACTGCGAAGGCTAAAGACTGTATAAGGGGGTTCCAAAATGCAATGGGGACTTGAGAATCGTTTGGCGCAGATTATTCGACCGGAGACGGGCCGAACTGTGATGCTGGCTATTGACCACGGCTATTTCCAGGGGCCGACTACCGGCCTGGAGGAGCCCGGCAAAACCGTCGCACCGCTTCTCCCCTATTGTGACGCGCTCAGCCCGACGAAGGGGATACTCCAGTACTGTATTGATCCGCAGACTGCTCCCCCGATTATATTGCGGGTCTCGGGCGGCAACAGTATGGCCCGCCGTGACGAGCTGGACGATGAAATCCTCACCTGCACTATTGAACAGGCTGTTGCGCTCAATGCTGTGGGCGTGTCGATCTCGATATACGTCGGTACTGAGCATCAACGCCAGACTATACAGAATCTGGCGACAATGGCCGATGAGGCCCACAAGTATGGGCTGGTGGTCCTGGGGATAAGCGCAGTTGGCGCGAGCCTGGGCGAGTTGCGCGAGCCGGGCAAGGAGCAGGAGTTTGCCCGCTATCTGGCCCTGGCCAGCCGGATCGCCGCCGAGCATGGTGCTGACATCTCCAAGACCTACTACGTGCCCGGCCATTTTGAGAAGGTCGTCGGCGGCTGTCCCATCCCTATCGTGCTCGCCGGCGGTAAGAAAGTTCCGGAGGCCGAGGCGCTTGAGTTCTCGGCCAACGCTATTCGTGATGGGGCGGTGGGCGTTGATATGGGCCGCAATATCTTCCAGTCGGAGGCCCCTGTGGCTATGATCCAGGCCGTCCGTGCCGTTGTGCACGAAGGCAAGTCTCCGGAGGACGCCTACGAGCTGTACCAGAGCCTCGCCCAATAGCTGCCAGGGGCAGGATATACTCGGAGGAAGCCTTATGAAAGTGGGGATGTACTACAACAACCGCGACGTCCGCGTTGAGCAAATGCCGATTCCCGAAATTGGCCCCGGCGAGCTGCTCATGGAGGTCAAGGCGAGTGGGATATGCGGCAGCGACATTATGGAGTGGTATCGTATCCAGAAGGCACCTCTGGTCCTGGGTCACGAGGTCACCGGCGATGTCGCCGAGGTCGGGGAGGCCGTTACTGATTATCAGGTCGGCGACCGCATCTTTGTCACCCATCACGTGCCCTGTAACACCTGCCACTATTGTCTGCGCGGGCATCATACTGCCTGTGAGACGCTGCACACTACCAGCTTTTACCCGGGCGGCTTTGCCCAATATATCCGTGTGCCCGAGATCAACATAGATCGCGGCACGCTTCGCTTGCCTGATGATGTCTCCTACGAGGATGGTTCGTTTATTGAGCCGCTGGGTACGGTAGTTCACGGTCAGCGCAATGCTGGTATCGGCGCGGGCGATAGCGTGCTCGTGCTGGGCTGTGGCATCGCTGGCCTGCTGCACATCAAGCTGGCGCGAGCACTGGGCGCCGGCCGGATTATGGCTACCGACCTTGATGATTATCGGATGGCGGCTGCCCGTAAGTTTGGAGCCAATAGTGTTGCTGATGCCCGCGAAGACATCCCTGAATTTGTTCGTCAGGCCAACGAGGGCCGGCTGGCTGATAAGGTCATAGTCTGCACCGGAGCGGTGGCGGCGCTGCAGCAAGCATTGGAGTCAGTTGACCGCGGTGGGGTTGTGCTGTTCTTTGCTGTGCCTAAGCCCGGTGAGACTGTGGCCGTTGATTTCAATCGTTTCTGGCGAGACGATGTATCATTTATGCCCAGCTATGCAGCAGCGCCGCTGGACAATGCGACTGCTTTGGAGCTTATCAGTTCGGGGCGGGTGGTCGTCAATGATATGATCACCCACCGGCTGAGCCTCGACGAGATTGGCGAGGGCTTCCGCCTGGCCAGCGAAGCCGACCACTGTCTCAAAGTGATAATACAACCGAATGATTAACCTGCCGGTGCTACCAGCCGGTCAACGGCTCGTTAGCATGGCACTATTGTGGCTTTATTAAAGGAGAGTGCTTTATGTCTGAACCGCAGCAACTGTGCACAGAGCTGGTTGAGATGTCCCGGGTGCTGGGCGACCCGGCAGCCGATTGTGTCATACTGGGCGAGGGTAATACCTCCGCCCGTATTGATGAAGAGACCTTTTGGGTCAAAGCCAGCGGCGCACAACTTCCCACGATTACTGCAGAGGGCTTTGTGCGGGTCCGGTTTGCCCCGATACTGGGCTTGTTTGATACTGAGCACCCCTCGGACGAGATGATAAAGCAGGTACTGCTGGAGGCTTGCGTGGACAATAAAGCCGAGCAGCGCCCCTCCATTGAAGCGCTTATGCACGCGCTACTGTTGCAGGAGCCGGGGGTCAATTTCGTCGGACACACCCATCCGGTTGCCATCAACGCTA
>JALGTD010000172.1 GCA_029821515.1 Candidatus Zipacnadia bacterium
CAATATTCGCTGGAGTTCGTCCAGCCATTGCTCGGTCGAGCCGTAGGTCTTTGGGTCCGCCGAAAGCACGCGGTAGTATTCCAGCATCTTGCGGCCCGCGGCCCTGCCATAGTAGCCTTCGTGGAAGTCCTGCAGCAGGGCGTTCATGTCCAGGTCCGGGTTCCACCATAATTTCGTCAACATGTAGAGGCGCAGGTGATAGTACGGCGCTGGATCGGAGCCGTCAGGGTCTCCGTAGATCTCCGAGAAGACACCCTGGATACCGGCCTTGCGCAACGCCTGGTACTCCGCTTGCAGGGCAGCAGTTTCCGAGCCAAGGGAAGTAACGCCTTCCATATGGTACGTCCAGGCGTAGGGATGATCACACTTGCCGGCCCAGTCCCGGACCATATTGAGGTAATGCTGACCGATGGGGCCACTGCGCGTGATGGTGCCGCCGTTGCACAGGGTCCACGGCGTACAAATAAAGGCCACGACGTTCGGGGCGTAACGCAGGCTCTTGGGCGGCGTCAGTGATTGGTGATAGGCTAGCGTGAACACCCTCCGCTCCGGGTGAGTCTGGGCAACTGCCTCGGCGACCTGATTCACGAAATGCACCAGGCTCGCAGTCGTGGAGCCCTCCTCGCCATCAAAGGCGTTCGTCACCGGGTCCTGCGACCAGCCCAAGCAGTCTCTTTGCGATACCCAGAAGTTGCGCCATTGGGGGTTATCCGTCAATGCCTTCACCACACTATCGGAAACCAGCTTGGCGAGGTCCGCGCTGTGGCAGTTGAACTGCCCGCCATTGGTGAACCAGATACCGTTCTGATACGAGTACCAATCGGGGTGTTCCTGGAAGTATTTACTTGGTGGCGCGATGTTATAGATGCTGTGGGGATCGTTGTTGCTGGCCATCGGATCCTGGCCCCAGACGCCGAGCGTGTTCGTGGTGCGGTTGGCGGCCTGCCAGAGCGCGGTTGGCCGTGCAGTTGGCCAGCGCACCTCGAAGGCTGGCTCCTCACGGCGAGTGGGCACGTTGAGCAATAGCCGCTTACCCGTCGGGATCACCTCACGTTTTGGCGAGTACCAGCGGCAGCCCAGATCGTCTTCCAGAAAATCCATCACCGCATACAATACGCCTCGTTCCGCCGCTCCGGTGAGGATGAGCCGACCCTTCACGTTGCGCACAATGAATCCATCATACTTCAGGTGTTCGGCGCTTACATCCACGCCCGCTTTCGCTGCCAGCCAGCCGCCATCCACGATGATGGCCGCGGCGGGCAATTCATCAGTTTTATCTACCGAAATGATCGGCAGCGCCTGACTGGTCGTTTGTGCGATGTATTCCTTCAGGACACGGGCGGCGTTCCAGACGAATGCGTTGCTGTCGTCAGCAATGAGAATACGGGGGCCGGCGACGGGTACGTCGCCATAGGTTATCTCGAGATAGGGCCTTAGCGCGGGATCCTCGTGGGTAGGCCCGGGAATCCGCAAACCTCGGTTGCCGGGCCCGGTTTGCTCCATCTGGAGGGTCAGAGCACTACCCGGGCCCTCGCCAGGTTTGCTCCATCTGGAGGGTCAGAGCACTACCCGGGCCCTCGCCAGGCATGAACAGGTACGGCGCGATGTCCAGCGCATACCATTGGCCTTCCTCGGCGAACTGAGACTGAGAAAAGACGCGCGGCTCGCGGTACATGGGAAAGGGATCAGGTGTTTCGCGGGTCCAGTTGTCGTTCTCGATATAGCTGAAGATCGTACCACAGTGGTGTTCACTCATCCACCCTATATTGTAAGCGTGGAAGGTAGCGCTCAGTATCTCCTTGTCGGCCAGGTGGGTGGGTATGTCGAACTTCACATAGACATAGTGGCAATCGAAGCCGATCGGCCCCCAAAACCCGACATGGAGCACCTCCCCGGTGTTGGGGAGACTGCGCACGGGTGCACCGGCCCCGCCCTCACGCACAACATCGGCCCAGTCAGCTACCTCAAGCCTGATTGTCTCCGTGCGGCCACTACCAGCCAGCCCCGCCAGGGCGAGCGCCACGACACTACCAGCCAGCCCCGCCAGGGCGAGCGCCACGAATAGGACCACTGGACATCTTATCATTTTCATCTTGCCATCCTTCTCTCTCTATGCTGCAGTATTGTCCGGCATTTCCCATATGCTTTGCTGCTGGGTTAGGTATTCTCTGCTCGACGCACCAAGTCCTCCCCGTGCTCACCATTTGAGACTATTGCGAAAGTCGTTTCTCAGTATAGCACAAGGGAATTTGCTGTCAAAGGGATAGTGGATAGAACCATAAGTAATAGTTGAACATTGTTTTGTAGCAATGATGATTGGGCTTATGCAGGGTGAACATAGTAAGCAAAGCAGCTTCTTTGGCATGATCTATGAACTGATTCGTGCCATCATCTGCTGCGCGAACTGGCAGCGGCAGTAGATTTCAGCTTTGTCTCGGAGTTAGCCAACGATTGCTACTGTCCAGACAATGGTCGTCCCTTCTGAGATCCGCTAGTGTTATTCAAGCTAGTATTTCTCCAGTTTTTGTACGACCGGCCGGATCGAGAGATTGAAGAGCAGGTCAATCTGCACCTGGCCAACAAATAGTTTGTCGGACTGGAGCCGGAAGAGACTGCACCGGACCACAGTACCTTATGCCGCTTTCGTAGCCAGCTGGGCCCAAAGAAGTTCCAGCAGATATTCAAACAGATATCACTTGTATCATGGTCAACTGCAAGAAGATAGCGAAGTTGTTGAGCACTGCATCACGGCCCGCTACGGTCAGACCGTCCCTGGCAGCTACTTGACCAGGTGAGTAATCACAAGAAGCCTCTTAGCGGGCCCTAAGGCGGGTAAAGCCAGCCATTGACTAACTGTCCCGAAAGCATCCTACTGCAAAACTAAGTTGCATCTCAGCGATTGATTGCTGACCCGTAATTTCAAAAACTGGGTCTATTATATCCGCTGCCCCAAAAACTGATATTCTCAACAGTCTCCCATAATAAGAAGGGATCTCTTACAACAGTCTCGAAATAAAAGATGAGTGAGCAACTCCAGATGAAGAGAGAGTGTACCTATTGTTCAACTTTCGGGCCGCAATCGAAGTGATTATCGGCGTTGTTTGCGTGATGACTTCATCCGGGGCTGACCAGCTCTTGCTGACGCAAGACGGCCAACCTCGAGCGACCATCGTGGTTGCTGATGAGCCGCGTCCCCGGCTGTGGGTGGGGGGGATGTTTGAAAGTCAGCCTCTATATCCTCAGCAGTATGCAGCCGAAGAGCTGCAGAGACGCCTGTTGAAGATCAGCGGAGCCGAGCTGCCGATTGTGCCGGCAGCCAGCGCGCCCCAGGACGGTACGCTAATTCTGGTTGGGCGTAGCACGCTGTCGGATCATTACGGTATCCAGCCGCCCACCCAGCCGGAGGCTTTTCTCATCAAAAGCTTCGCTCGGGGGCTGGCCATCATCGGCGAGATTGCCCCGGTTGGGACCAACAACTGGGAGCAACCGGTAGATCGCGGCAGTCTGTTCGCTGTATGCGCTTTCTTGGAACGCTACCTGGACTACCAGAGCTACGTTAGGGACGAGAGCATTCCGGAGGACCTGGGCCTGGTCGTACCGCACAAAGCGACAATCGCTATTGACACGCCGCTCGAGTTTGCAGATGCTCCCTTCTATAGTTTTCGAAGTGGTGGCGGACCTCATCCGTATGCGCGTAAGGGGAACCGCTACATTTTTCGTTGTGTTCATACGCATCAGAATTGGGCCCAGAGGTACCAGCAGACGCACCCTGAGTACTTCGTGCTAAAAGGGGACGGCACTCGCAACTTCAAGTACCTCTGCTACAGCGAGCCCGGCGTGCTCCAGCGAGAGTTGGAGCACATCGAAGAATTCTATGCGTCCGGTAAGTGGGGATTCGGGTGGCCAAAACCCAATGAACACTACATCGCCGTCGAGCCCGACGACCACTTCCCGGGCTGCCAGTGCGAACGCTGCCAGGCGTGGGGCTTGGTGTCGAATCTATGGTTTGGCAACGAGGCTTGGGGTTCGGCCTCAAATCTGTGGTTTGACTACGTGCGGCGACTGGCGCTGGAAGTCAAAAAGCGCTGGCCTGACAAACGGGTTGCATGTCTGGCCTATCAAAGCCATCGTTATTGCCCCGACTTTGACCTTCCCGACAACGTTGATGTGATGGTTTGCATGGAGTTGTCGACAGCACTGGGCAAGGAACCCGAGGTCTACCAACACAATATCAGGCTACTCCGAGAATGGAGTGCCCAGGTGGACAACGATCCCACGCGGCTTTATACCTTTGAATACCACTGCTGGCCCAGCCAATGGACACATGCGCCAATCATCTACCCTCACTACTTGCAACGCTGTCTGCGCGAGGCTAGAGAGTACATTAGTGGGTCATACGTATGCGGCGGCGGCAATACCGCCCAGGAGGCGCATTTCATGTATAGGGTCTGGTCCAGGCTCCTGTGGAACCCAGACTTTGACCTGGACGCCTACCTTACTGAATACTGTCAGAAGTTCTTCGGTCCAGCCGCTGAGGCGATGGAAGAATTCTACCAGCTACTCATCAACCGCTACGAACAAACAATATGGCCGGAGCACATCGCCGATGTGTACGTATCACCTGCCCTGCTCTACGGGCAGACTTATCCTCCGGAAGTTGTCCGTCAACTTGAGCAGTATCTCGTAAAGGCCCAGGCCGCCGTCGGCGCCCTGCCTACCCGTTCGGTTGAGTTTGAGGGCGAAGGTTGGATGTTGCGTCGAAATGCGGGCGATCAGGCTCAGACCTACCGTATCGTTTTGACGACCCTGGGCGAGCAGCCGCTGGTCAACCCAACCCTGGTCTGGGATGACCATAAGCTAAGGTACCGTGGGCAGCTTGCCAAAGGCCTGAAACTGGTCATTGACGCGGGGCCTAAGGCTACCCTCTCTTCGGTGGAGCCAGCCGCAGGTCAAGCAGGGACGGACGTAACCGACCACATTGAGGGCGACCTGCCCATACTGCCCGGCAACTCGGCGGAGGTCTTCCACTTCTACTGTGATCAGCCCACCAGTGGTGCAAGTGTGCGCTTAACGATGAGTAGTTCGACTGACACGGATCAGCCTGACCAGGGGGACGTCTACCAGCGGCGGGTGCTGTGGATGCGCCAGGGCTTTGAGGATTTGCATCCGTCGAACGCGATTTGGCAGGGTCATGACGGCTTCTTCGTGGCTGCCCGCGTCGCTCACAAATGGCTGGACAGGGAAGTGCCGACCTACCCGGTTGCCCAGGTTAGCCGGCGGCCCCGGCCAGACTTCAATGACCCAGCGTGGCAACAAGCCGAGGCAACCTATCTGGTCCGGGGCAAGATCAACCCCGGGGTCCCGTTCGACAACCTGGGCTTCCCCGCCGATGTCCCGACGCGAGTGCAGATGCTCCAGGACCCCCAGAATGTCTACGTCGCCTTCCATTGCACTCAGCCGGAGGAGCTCGGCGACAACGACTCGGTCGGGTTGACCCTCTTCGACGCTGGTAACCCTGTCATCAGCGTGACGTGCCGTCCCGACGGGCACGTGGAGACGGAGGCTGAAGGCATCCACACATACACGACAGCGGGCGACGGCTGGTGGGGTGCGCTCCTGACGATACCAAAGCGGGCGATTAGCACCGACGGGGAGCTGGGCACGTATCGAGCAGATCTGCTGCGCACGCGCGCCGGCAAGAGCTATATCTGGTCGCCGGGCTTCCGCATGGCACCATGGGCGCCCTTCCCCATGTCCCGTCGCGGCCAGGTCATCTTTGCAGGCAACTAGGGACTGTGGCTCGGCTCATTGCAGCCAGCCGCACCCTAATTGCTAACATTAAACCCGGAGTGGTTTTCGGGGGCAATGTCACCATGCAGCCGATGGAGCTTGCTCTTGAGGTGACAGTCACATACACCGTTAACACGTTCTATCAGTCGCTGCGACACCAGTTCATTTGTCAGATACTATCAGTCGTGTAGTTCAAGGCTGGCTCTTAACACTCACCGACTCCACCAGTATTCCGGCGCTGTCAGTATGTTCGGCCTCTGACCATAGTCGCAGATAACATACTCCCATCATGTCCGTAAGTTCCGGCAATCCCACTGCAACGTCAACTCATACCATTTGCTCTTGCGCAGAATAGCATCGGTTGCCTCATATTGGCCCGTGCCCTGCCCCACTTCAATAGTGCCATTAGGAGCGATACTCAACGAAAAAGCTCCATCCTCCGCATAATAGGGCCAGGTAAAGTGGTCAGTAAGCGTCAGGCGCACGCCGTGGAAGCCAGGCCGCAGTAGCAGTCGCGTGCTCAGCTCCCCTTGCGCCCCGAAGGGAAAGTTCAGTGACGCCCCGGCGGCAGTA
>JALGTD010000173.1 GCA_029821515.1 Candidatus Zipacnadia bacterium
GTCGAGCAGCAGCGGGTCGTAGCGCACTACGCCCAGTCGGCGCACTGCTTGCTGGCTACTGCGAATCGAGTCAGGCAATGCCAGGTAACTGCTGCGGGTCGTTGACAGCGAAAAGACGGGCCGGTGACTCTGCCCGCCGGCATTAGGCTTACTGGGTACGACCGACCAGACGTCAACGTGGCTGATGTCGGTATCGGCAGAAAAAGCAGCCTCCAGTGCGGCGGAGGCATCGGCCTCCATTGCGGCCAGCCGGAACTGACCGGTGAGCTGATCGCCAGCCTGGAACTTGACCAGCGCGGCTTTCTGCCCTTCAATTTCACCAACAGCCACTCGCAGCAGCCGCTGATGAAGCTGGGTGCTTTGCAACTGACTGACGATGGCGCTCTCGTCCGGGATGCAGATGCCCTTGAGTATCTGGGCTTGCTCGTCCTCCAGGGGTACCAGTAGTTCCGCGGGCGGCCCGGATCGATGCAGGGCGATATGTGACAGACTATCTGTCGCTTCAGGAGATTCTGGCTGAGTGTTGGCTGCAGTGGCGGCAAGCAGGGCCAGCGCTGCTATTATTGTCAGGAATGATAGCTGTCTCATCAGTAGCTTCTGCTTAACGGCTGGCGGAATTGCTCAGCCTCGCAGTCGCCTGTCTATAAGTGCACAATATAGTCACATTCGTCTGTCTATTATAGCTCAGCTATGTTGCCGCGTCCAGCGTGAACATCATCTGGCAAGCTCAGAAAGCTCGTTGCCCAGAAAAGAGAGAGGCCCGAGCAACCAGCCCGGGCCTCCGGGTTCGTTACGGCTACCGACCAGTTTCCTACCACTTCACGCTGATGTCCACTATACTGTGGAGTATTTCGCCATCCACCTTGCGCACCACTTGCAGCACCACGTACGACTTGCCACTTTCTCGGGCGGCTTCCAGAGCGTTCTCCCAGTCGGCCAGGTCCTTAATTGAAGTTTCGTTCACTTTGCTGATAACATCGCCTTTGGTGAGCTTGCCCCGAGCCGGGCCTTGGGCGGACACGTCAGCGACGACCACCCCCGCAAGCCCTGTGTCGTCGAAGCGGTTCGTATCCTCGCTGGTGAGGGGTCGTACCGTCACGCCCAGAGCAGTGCTGGCTTCGCGCGCACTTACTATCACGCGTTCTTCGGGTTGTTCCAGACCGGCATATTTGGCGGGCATCTCACCGAGGGTCACTTTCACTGTCCTCTCCTTCTTGTTGCGGACCACAGTAAGCTCGATAGTGGCATCCGGCGGGGTGCTGCCAATGACCTGCTGTAGATCCCAGGTATCTTCGACCGACTTGTTGTTGACAGCTATGATGACGTCTTCGACCTGCAATTCACTGGCAGCAGCCGGTGAGTCTTCCTGGATATTGGCAACCAGAGCACCGTGGTCGGCGCCGTAGAAATCCCTGGTGTTGGCGGTAAGCTCATCAAGACTGATGCCCAGCCAGCCGCGCTTGACTACCTTGTGTTCAATGAGCTGAGGAATGACATTCTGCGCTGTGTCAGAGGGAATAGCAAAGCCAATTCCCACATTGCCGACGGCCATACCTGGAGAGACAATGGCTACGTTGATGCCAATCACCTCGCCGTGCAGATTGACCAGTGGCCCGCCGCTGTTGCCCCGGTTAATGGCGGCGTCAGTCTGGATGATATTCCCCAGGCGGATGTACTTGCTCAAACCGGGCAGGGTGCGTCCTTTAGCTGAGATTATTCCAGCGGTGACGGTCTGATCCAGCCCGAAGGGGGTGCCAATGGCCATAACCCACTGGCCGACCCGGGCATCTGCCGAGTTGCCCAGGGACAGGGTGGGCAGCTTGCGATCAACGTCAACCTTGAGAATGGCCAGATCGGTCTTGGGGTCTTTGCCGACCAGCTTTGCATCGTATTTGCGGTCGTCGTCCTTATCGAAAAGCTGGACCTGGAAATCTGTCCCGCCTTCGACAACGTGTGTGTTGGTGACGATGTAGCCGTCCTCCCGATATATCCAGCCCGAGCCCAGCGACTCGGTTTTGAAGGGGATCTCTTCCCCCTGGCCAGGCTCCTGCCCGGGACTTCCGAACGGCCCAGGAAACTGCTCAAAGAACTTGCGCAGTTCTGGTGGAATCTCCGGCATAGTGCGCTTCTGGATGTGTTCGGCGGTTATATTGACCACCGCTGGCCTTACTTTAGCGGCCATCTCCACAAAAGCGTCTTCGAGATTGGCGATCCCCTGGGCCGTTGCCGGTGGAGTAATCTGCTGCTGCGTGGAAGGGCTATACATCACCATTGCGGCAATCCCTAACCCAACTATCACGCTCAATAGGATGATAATAATGTGGGAATGCCGGTGGCTAAACGTTGCTTTTTTCATTGTTTGCCAAATCCTCCTGATGGTATGCATAAGATTAGTATATGACAGCCTAGTAGCCTGAATATTGATTTATTTGACGCAACTGGGGTCGGGATTGTTCACCTGTCTGCTAGTCGTCGGCTAGCAAGACTTCACTTCGAAGAGGGCTGCTATTGTTTTGATCCCTGGTTCTTAGCGAGCAGGGCGGCGAAATAGCCAGCCCCGAAGCCGTTGTCAATGTTAACGACCACCACGCCGCTGGCACAACTGTTGAGCATAGCCAGCAGCGCAGACAGTCCCCCGAAGCTCGCCCCGTAGCCGACGCTGGTGGGGACAGCGATTACCGGTGCGCTGACCAGCCCGCCCACTACACTGGGTAGAGCCCCTTCCATTCCGGCGACTACAATTATCACCGTGGCCTGCTCCAGCATCTCCCGGTGATCTAGCAGCCGGTGCAGGCCAGCCACCCCTACATCATACAGCGACTGAACCTGGCAGCCGGCGGCAGCAACGGTAACGCGGGCTTCTTCAGCTACCGGTATGTCCGAGGTTCCCGCGCTCATCACGAGCACTGATCCCCATTGGTGCTGCATAATCTCGGGTTGCCCGACTTGAACGATTCGGGCCTCTTCGTGGTAGACTGCCTCGGGGGCCACTGCCTGAACTGCCTGGTAGACCTCAGTGCTGGCATGAGTGGCCAGAACCACCTGATCATGCTCGCGCATCGCCGCGGCTATGCGGCTGACCTGCTCAGGAGTCTTGCCCGGGCAGAATATCACCTCGGGGAAGCCGGTGCGCAGAGCACGATGGTGGTCAACCTTGGCGAAGCCCAGGTCCTCAAAAGGCATACCTCGCAACCGGTGCAGGGCAGTCTGCACATCAAGCTGTCCCGAGGCAACCTCATCAAGTAGTTGTCGCAGATGTGACTCGTCCATAGCTCCTATTTCTTAAGTGCGTAAACAGTACCCAGTCGCTACATCTCTGTCTTACTATGATGGTGGCACGAAAAGCTGAGATAGCGCCTAACTACAGCCGGTGGCTGCTTATTAGCTGTCCCTGTATGAGAACTGATGGCTAGGCCGGAGCTTCGGCAGTTGCTGCAGCTTCAGCCATCGCGGCACCGGTGATATCAGCCTCGCGGCGGAACAATATACTCACCTGGACATCGCCGGACATAAGCAGCGGCTCCCAGCCTTCATTCGCCAGGCGACGGATCTGATTATTGGCTTGCGATATTGAACTGTTTTCGGGCAGTTGCAGGAGTCGGTATTCGTAAGTTGGCATTGTCTGCTCTCCTTCTGGAAACAGTAACCTGTGCGATTGGAGCACAGTACCCATGCGCGGTGTTGTCGCCGTGTGTTATCCGACAAACTCCTAGAACGATGATGAGTGCCAGGATGATAATAAGAAGAATTCGGACCTCCGGGCTTATATGTTTTTTAGGTCGGCCGTAAACATAGATACGCCGGCGTTGCGACGGCTCGGCTGCGTCCCGTAGCAACTCACGCTGGTCCGGCGGGATTGGATGCCCACAATGGGGACAGTTGGGCACGTTTTCGGTTATCCGCTTACCGCATTGCGTGCACTGTACTTCCTCCATCGCCAGTCCCTCGTCTCCACACCTTTGTTGGCTATTATTACTTTGTTCGCTGTGACGGCGAGAAGTCCTTCCTGGCTGTTGAGGAGCATTTCCCTCGGTCTGCTATCCGCATACTGGCAATAGATTGCAACAGTACGGTAACTGTCCGCTAAATCCCCTGAGCTGGCCCTAATGAATGGGATGGCTATTCCGATAAAATGAATGTGCGGGT
>JALGTD010000007.1 GCA_029821515.1 Candidatus Zipacnadia bacterium
AGCGTCTGCATTTGAACCTCCCGGCTCTCTTCAAAGTTCTGCGTTGCTCAGTCCGGCATAGTGATGTCTGGCGGCGGGCTATCAGTGAACCGCTACGAGCAGGGCCTGGCGCAGGGACTCAAAGATCAGCCGGCCCGGCCCGGGCTGCTGCATAGCCTCAACCTCGCCCCAGGCCTGGCGCTTGCGCTGGCCCCAGTCGTTCTTCAGTTCGGAAGGAATCTGACGGATGAAACTGGCCCGCTCCGGATGGGGCATCATTGCCAGCACATTGCCAGCCGGATTACACAGCCCGGCGATATTTTCCATAGCGCCGTTAGGATTGATCTCACGAGTGGCGTCAATATGTCCATCGGCATCACAGTACTGGAAGACAATCTGGTCATTGGCACGCAACTGGGCGATAATCTGCTCATCGCGGGTAGTAAAGCGCCCCTCGCCGTGGGCTATGGGCACCGGCCAGATGTAGTCAGCGGGCATCTGGCTACTCAGCGCGCAACGCCCTGGCTGGCAGCTATGCTTCAGATATACCCAGCGGCAGCAGAAGTCGCCGATGCGACCGGCAGGGTCGGGGTAGTTGGGCGCCAGCCCCATCTGCACCAGACCGGGTTCAAGGCCGGGGATAAGCCCGGCCATAGGAAAACCCCCCGCCGATTATATAGCCGTCATACTCGGCCAAGGCGGCCGGATTGCGATTCCAGCGAAAGATGTCACAGGATATACCGGCGGCCTCCGCCGCCCACTGGGATTCCCACTCGCAGTTGGAGCCGGGGAACTGAATCAAGACAACGCGTGGCTGCCTCTCGGTTGAGTCGGCCATAAGCACTACTCCTTTGGGGAACTGGGCACTGGTGTAGCTTAATTATACCGTAAGAAACTGCTTTGAGCAACCGCCTCCGCCACAGGAAGATGTGTAGGTGCAGTTGACTTTGCCCGGCGATAAGTCTACAATAGTTGAGAAGCTATCTGAAATCACAACAGCGATAGTTGGGCTGGGATGTCATTATGAGAAGTGTTGCGCTAACATTGTCTCAGCGGCTAGTCACCATCCTAGCACTGATCATCGGCATGGTGCTAGCTGGCAGCCTGCCGGTAGCCACCGCCGAGGGTCTACTGGGCCCGCACTACCAACTCAGTCCTGGCGACGTGCTGCAGGTGGAGGTCTTCGGTAGTGCCGAGATGTCGGGCGCCTATACAGTGGGGCCGGCGGGCACTATAACGATGCCCCAGCTTGGGCAGGTGCACCTGCGGGGTATGAGTATGGAACAGGCCCGCCAGCACCTCACTGAGCGGCTTGGTGAGCTTCTGCGGCTGCCGTATGTGGTTCTCAGCATTCGTGAAATAGAGTCGGTGCGCAAGGTCTATGTCTCCGGCTATGTCAGCAGCCAGGCACCGTTGATGCTGCCGTTTGGAGCAACGGTGGTGGACGCAGTGATCGGCGCTGGCCTTACTGAGCTTTCGGACCTGGGTCATGTGCAGGTGACTCATCCTGGTGAACAGCCCAAGGTATTGGATCTAAGCGGGATACGCACCGAGCAGCCCATTGATATCACTGAGCGAGTCCAGTACGGCGATATAATATATGTGCCCAAGGTGCAGGACCGCATCGCAGTGTTAGGGTATGTCGAGAATCCCACTACCGTTCACATCCCGGTCGGCGAGCAGGTCCGGGTTCTGGATGCAATTACGCGGCTGGCTGGCGGGCTGTCAGCAGGCGCTGACAACTCGACTGCGTTGCTCATCCATCAGGACCAGCGTAGTGAGACGATAGATTTGTATCGGTTGATGAAGGAAGGCGACATTTCTGAGAACAAGGTGCTGCAGCCCGGTGACGTCGTCGTCATCAACGAAGCAGGCAGCATATCCATCGTCGGTGAAGTAGCCAGCCCCGCCTCCTTCCGCAGCGGTGAGCCGCTTAGGGTGCTGCAGTTGTTGGCCAGTGCTCAGGGTTTTACTTCGAGGGCGGATCTGGCGAGGGCCCGAGTCTACTCCCAGGACGGCAAAATGCGCCCCGTTGATATTAAGGCGCTCTGGGATGAAGGCGACCAGTCGCAGAACATCCAACTCTTCCCGGGCGATATATTAGTAATTCCGGAAAAAGAGCCGGAAACGGTGCTGATTGCCGGTGCGGTCGAGCAACCGCGAGTGTTGGATATCGCAGAAATCAAAGAGCGCGATCTGCTGCGGATCGTGATGCTGTCTGGGCCTACCGAGGTTGCCGACCTGCGGCGTGTAACTGTTTACCGTCAGGAGAAGCCCATCACCGTTGATGTCAAGGCTATGATGGACGAGGGCCAACTTTCGGAGAACATAGATGTCGAGCCGGGCGATATCGTGATGATACCGGAGAAAGAAACGCTTTATGTGTTAGGTGCCGTGGGAGCTCAGGGCAAGTTTCCCTGGGAACCGGGCCTTACTGCTCTTGACGTAATCGCACGCAGCGGGGGCTTAGGTGAGACTGCCAACACCGAAGAAGTGCATATCTTGCGGCCTGATCCCGAAGCAAAGAAGTGGCAGCACATCGTCGTTTCGATAGGTGATTACAGAAAGGGGATTCCGCCTGACGAAGCGATCCTGAAGCCCGCAGATATAGTTTACGTGCCTCCGAAGAAACCCACCAAGCCACTGATGGAACAGCTCCGCGACCTGATATGGATCGGCACACTGGCGCGGATGTTCAGGTGAGAGTAGTCACTGGGCCAGTTTGGCTAGAATTCGAGCCATCTGCTGTAAACCGTGGAGTTCGACCAGGTTAGTATAGTCGGCTATTACCAGACATTCGGCCCCCAGGCTGGTCGCGAACTGCTTTAGCCTCGCTACACTGGCAGCATCTTCCAGGTCGCTGGTAGCCCAGACCCATATCTGTTTCCCCTTGGCTGCGACCGCTGAGGCTGCGTCGTTGTACCGAGCTACATAATGGTCCTGCGGCTCGTCGTCGGCCAGAACTAGCAGAGATACTGCGTCTACAGCAGCACTGTCAGCCAACAGCCCCCAGTCATCTCCGCCGGTGTAGCGAAAGCTTGATGAGGCCAGCGGTGGTGGCATAACTATTGAGCGCAAGCGCCGGTCCACTGCATGTATAGCCGCCCGGGCAGCTAGCAGGAACATAGCGATGCTCTGACGGCGGAATTCCATAACCTCCGGTGTCAGCCGTTTGGGTAACTCTTGGTCGTAGCTGCCTCGGAATAGTCGTTGACAGTGTTCACAGCGGCAGCTCCAGGTGCCCCGAGAGTAATGAAAAGAGGGCTCATCCCAGACAAATCCATCAACCTCCAGCAGCCAGGCCAGTGTGCGCATACTGGAGTTGAACCATTCCAGGAAGCGGGGATCGTTGGGACATGCTTTGGGACAGCGGCGGCCGCGGCTATCAATCTGCAAGGTCTGCGGCCAGGTGTGAACGTACAGGCTGGGAATGCTGGGATCGGGATCCAGTAGTCGTCCGTAGCCCCAGGGTATGGCGTAACTATGCAGGCCACAGCGGCCAGCGTCACGCACAAATACCGCCATCCGTTCGGCTTCCCAGCGCAATTCATCCTCGTAGCAGCCGATGAGCAAGCGGCTGACGCCGCTGGCGGCGACCGCCTCGATATTTACCTCATCCAGCGACTCTATTCCACCAGTGATGGCCAAACCAACATCCATAGCAGCTACTCCCGTTTCTCAGGAGAATAGGGTTTGCGCACAACGGCCACCAGAGAAGCCCCCCAGGGCAGTCCGGTGGTGTGAACAAGTAACGATTCGAACTGTTGCACTCCCAGGAAAAGGCGGTCAATTGTGTAAGGGACTGGAGTAATCCCGATTCTGGGCGCACCACCGCCAGTGAGGCGCAGCCACAGTCGGTGAATCACCATCAGCGGTAGTAGGAAGCTGACTACGTAGGTCAGTTTAAGTTCCTGGAAGCCGGCGGCGTGGAGCATCCTGCGCAGCGGCTCGCGATGGTAGCGACGCAGGTGACCGAGCACCTCATCGTGAGGGCTCCACAGCCATCCTAAAGCAGGTACGGTCAGTATCGCTACCCCTCCGGGCCGCAACACACGATAGAATTCTCTGAGGGCCTGGTTGTCATCCGCAACGTGTTCAATGACGTCACAACTGGTCAGCACGTCAAAGGTATTGTCGGGAAACTTCAGGCGTTCGATGCTGCACTCCACCAGATTCTCCAACCCCCGCTGCCGGCAGAAAGCCAGAGCCTCAGGTGATATGTCGCAGCCCCAGACCTCACCCCGATCCGCCATCATAGCCATCAGCGCGCCCGTGCCGGCACCAGCATCAAGTATCTTTAGCTGCGAGCCTTCCGTATGTCTGCTGATGAAACTTCGCACCAGCCGGCGTCGCGCTACAAACCACCAGTAGGAGTCTTCCAGCTCGTACATTTGCTTCAGATATACAGTGTCCACTGCTGTCTATTATGCTCCTAGAACTAATGTTTGACAAGTCGCGACAAATTTGCTAAGCTTATAGATGATTTATTCAGCTTATTAGCACCACGAGGTGGTGAGTAGCAATGACCAAAAACGAGATTAGCCCACGACGGCGACAGATCCTGGACTATCTGATTGAGATAACCCATGAGCGCGGCTATCCACCGTCAATGCGTGAAATTGCCAAGGCTGTCGATCTGAAATCACCTTCAACAGTGCTCTTTCACCTCCGCGTACTGGAAAAAGCAGGACTGGTGGAGCGTACCCCCAGTCTCAATCGGGCAATTAGACCGGTCATCGGCGGCTCGGAGGTCTGGGCTGAAGCTAACTATGTGCCGGTCGTCGGTACAGTGGCGGCCGGTGAGCCATTGCTGGCCGTAGAGAACATTGAAAGCCGGGTGCCTGTGCCCGAGGAAATGTTTCCCGGTGATGAACTGTTTATGCTGCGGGTCAGCGGCAATAGCATGATCGAAGCGGGCATCCTCGACGATGATATGGTAGTCGTCAATAGCCAGCCCACGGCTCAGCCTGGTGACATCGTAGTGGCACTTCTCGAAGACGAGGCCACAGTGAAGCATTTCTACCCCCATCACGACGGCATCGAGTTACGTCCAGCAAACTCTGAGATGGAACCAATTGTCAGCGACCAAGCCCAGATCCTGGGGAAGGTCGTCGGTGTAATCCGCATCGTGCCTTAGGCTTATATGTGCCAAAGACCGCCGCCGTGCCGTACACTTATTGGACAGTTGGCTTGGTCGCTAGCAGGCCAGAGATATAATGGTCCTAATATCTCAGGTGGCCCGGCGCCGCAGTAATATCAAGGTGGCATCATCGGCCTCTGGCTGGGTGCTGAACTGCTGGCTTTGTTGCAATATTTCATCACAGATCTGCTCGAGGGTGCTGTCTGAGTCCGGGATGCTGTGGGCAGCTTGGACGAGGCGCTGAACACCGAATTCCTCGCCCGTGTGATTGCGTACCTCAGTTATGCCGTCGGTATAGCAGATGAGCAGATCGCCGGGTCGGATATCCTTCTGTCGCTGCTGATAGTCAGCATCGCGGCGACCGCCGATCACAATGCCATCGCTGGAGAGAGCCTCGTGTGAGCCATCGGCTCGCAGGAGGATAGGAGGATAATGACCGCAGCAGGCGAAGGTAATAACGCCCGTATCGGGCTCGAGCATGCCGATGAATACTGGGGCGTAGCCGTAGGGCTGGAGTACATCGTATACAGCCTGGTTGACACGATTGGCAATAGCTGCCGGCGGCAGGCCAGCGAAGGCCGCACCCCGGATCTGTGAGTATATCAAGGATAGATGAACCAGGCCGTAGGCGCTCTTGCCGGGCATATCGCCCAGGCACACCAAGCACTGACCGTCAGGTAGCTTTGCCACTTCATACAGATCGCCGCCCACCCAACGGGCTGGCTCAAAGCGCAGGGCAAACTCCCAACCGGCCAGGTGCGGCAGAGAAGCTGGGAGGATTGTGTCCTGGACAGTGCGGGCTAGTTGCATCTCGTGGGTGAGTTGTGCTGTGGCCTGATATTGGCGGTCCAGTGCTCGCACCAAAGAACCACCGATTACGGCGATCAAGAACAGGAACAGGGCACCATGGCCCCACACGACGTTTGTAGCCACCTCGCTGAGTGGTGTCGGATAGGTTGATACATACTTTACCAGGGTGAACATAACCATAGCTGCTCCGGCAGTGCACAGAGCGCCAACGAGCTGAAACCATATTGCACCGATGAGTACTATAAGATAGTAAACTTGGAAAAGTGATTGCTCCTGACCGGGACCGAGCATCAGAATGGCGGCGCTGACCAGCGATAGATCCAGAGTAAGCGCCGCGGGACGCTGGTGGGGAATTGAGCGTCCCGTCCAAAACGCCAGAAACAGGGCTGTTGTGAAGATCATTGCAACTACTAATAGTGCGCCGACGCCAGCCTGCGCCTGTGGATTCAACGGTGACAATGTTCCGGCGACAACGAAGGCGATGATAAAGGCAGTGCGAAACAGAGCAACAAAGATGTCAGTTTCCCAGATAAGCAGGAGTCGGTCGGATGCATGGACGAAATTGGTGCGTGGCAGTGGCCTCACCTCCTTTCTCACTGTTTTTGACAGATTTACTGATTTGATGGTTCCGCGTCCGGATAGATTATTCCTGCTTACCACGTGCCGTAATCTGTGAGCAGGGGTTGATAGTATGTCACGAAAGAGGGCGAATGATCTGAGCGGCAGCGATTTCTCCCAGCAACGTCGGATGATGGTAGAAAACCAACTGCGCCGCCGCGGCATTGCCGATGAGGGCGTCCTGGTGGCAATGAGCAAGATTCCTCGTGAGAAGTTTGTTCCGGAACATCTGCTGCGCTTTGCGTACGATGACAGTGCTCTGTCTATCGGTGAAGGTCAGACTATTTCTCAACCGTATATAGTGGCCAAGATGCTGGAGCTGCTGGCCTGTGGCCCTGAGCACCGGGTATTGGAGGTGGGCGCCGGCTCGGGCTACCAGGCGGCGTTGCTGGGGGAGCTGGCAGCGGAGGTCTACGCCATCGAAATTGTGGAGAGGCTGGCCCAGCGCACTCGCCAGGTTTTGTCCCGTCTGGGCTATGAAAATGTTAGCATTATGGCAGGCGATGGCACGTTAGGCTATCCGCAGGCGGCTCCTTACGACCGAATTATCATAGCCGCCGCTGCCCCGGAGGTGCCCCAGCCGCTGGCTGAACAGCTTGCTGAAGGCGGGCGGCTGGTAGCGCCAGTGGGTACTCGGGGTATGCAAACATGCATATTGGCTGAGAAAGAAGATGGCGAACTTTCTATTGAGAAAAGTATTGGGTGCGTCTTTGTGCCCCTGGTCGGCGAGCACGGCTGGTAACTGCGGCGGGGAGTCGAAGGGAGAGCAATGCGGCTGATCTCTTACGATGCTCATATCAATATCGCCGGTGACTGGCAATCATCCGAGCCGGGCCAGTTCCTGCGTGCCGCCGAAGCTGCCGGGCTCCAGGCAGTTGGGTTGGTTACCAGTTACGGGGCATTTGAGACGAGTGCCGGTGACTGCGCTAAGCGGCTGAGGGCAATTGCCTCAGTCAGCCCGGTACAGGTCGTTCCGGCAATCCAGGCAGAAATACTGGACACCTCAGGGCAAATCAGCGCGCCGGCCAGTACCTGCCAGCCCTTCTCTCTGGTGCTGGCTCATCTAAGCGAACGCACCGCCGGCGTCGGGCGTGAGGTGCCAGCCCGCTGGGAAAAGCTGATAGACAACATTTTTGCGTCGCTGATGGGTGGGCTCAAGGCGGGGCTATTCAACGTGCTGGCCTATCCATTTAATCTGGGTCGGTTTCCAGCGCCGGTAACACCCGGCGAACTGCCCACCGAGCGGCTGGAGGAGTTGGGAGATGCAATGGCTACGGGCGAGATAGCCTGCGAGTTGTGCAATCGGGCCTGGTGGTGGTATCCTAACCTGTCGGTGAGCGAATTCACCGAGGAGTTTGCCCGAGTATTGCAAACATTCTCCCGCTGCGGAGTGAAGTTTATTGCCGGCAGCGACAGCCGAACCGTCAGCGGCGTTGGCAACCTGCGGTATGTACAACGGCTGATGCAAGCAGCTCGAGTGGAGCGCTCACAACTCGTGGACCTAACCCGGCTCTAGACCGACAGGCGGTAGCCCTGGGTCTGAGTATATGCCGACAGCCTATGAGATGATAAAACAGTATGACCCTGACCATCCTGTTACTACTGTTACCGTAGATCACCACCAGCAGATTCGACAGCTTATGCCCTACCTTGACATTATGCAGACCGACACTCACCAGAACTCTCCTGGTGTACCGGGCCCGTAGCGGAACTTTTATGGAGGCAACAGATGCGCAGTAGCGGTATTACCTGGCGCTCGATTTTGATTGCAATAGTGCTGATCCCACTGAATGCTTGGTGGCTGATGCAGATTGAGCATATTCGCAACACGGATTATGCCAGCACTACAGCGCTGTTTTTCAACGCAGTGTCGATCCTGATTATTCTCCTGGGTCTGAGCGCACTGATTCGGTGGCTGATGCCCAGTCTTGCTCTGAGCCGCCCGGAACTGCTTGTTATCTACATCGTGGCAGTCGCTGGCACCAACATAGGTGGGCACGATCAGCTTCAGATACTGCTACCGACGCTCAGTTATGTATTCCGAGGGGCGGATCCCGCTAACAGATGGGCACAGCTCATCCACCCGCTGCTCCCCCGCCAGTTGATGCCCCCAGAACAGGGCACAACAATTCCTCGTTTGTACGAGGGAGGCTCGTCACTGTATTACAGCGGGCATTTAAGCGCGTGGACTGGCCCGCTGTTGTGGTGGGGCGGCTTCGTGATAGTTGTTGTATTCACTATGTTGTGCGTCTGTGCAATATTCCGGCGCCAGTGGGATAACGAACGACTGAACTATCCGATTGCCGAAGTGCCATTATGGATCACGACCCCCAAGCGCGGCCTATTCATAAACAAGCTGATGTGGGTGGCGTTTGGCCTGGCCTTCACCTTACGCATACTAACTATACTGCCCCACTTCTTCCCGGCGTTTCCTCAGATTCCGTTGGGGGTGCACTATTACTCGACCGACACAATGCCGTGGCGGGCGGCGGGCAGCATACCGATCTCATCTTTTCCCTTCATCTACGGGTTAGCCTATCTGCTGCCCTTGCAGTTAGCATTCTCCTGCTGGTTCTTTCCGCTCTTCGGACGATTGCAGTTATTGCTGTGTGCTGTACTGGGTCTAGCCTATGGTTCTGCGCACGGCGATCCGCCCTATTTGAGCCAGCAGGAACTGGGGGCCTTTTTGGGGGTTTCTGGATTTATCATCTGGGCGGCGCGGGGTCACTTGAAGAAAGTCTGGCGGCAGGCGTGGGGCACGAAGGTACTGGACGACAGCGATGAGCCGATGCCCTACCAGGTAGCTTTCTGGGGGTTTGTGGTAGGGATGGGAGTGTTGATCTACTTTGCTAGCTTTGCTGGCATGCGCCCGCTTACCGCACTAATCTACTTCGTGGGATTGATGGCTGTCGTACTCACTACAGCGCGTATTCGGGCCGAGTTCGGGCTGCCCACCATTGAACTATGTTGCCAGGTTGGCGTGGATGATGCTATGCAGCGAGTGGCTGGCAACCAGATGTGGACACCGCAAGACAAGACGGTCTGGGCGCTGTTTTTCTTTTTGAATCGCACGCACCGGCAATTCCCGATGTCTAACCAGATGGATGCTTTACATATTGCCAGACAGGCCAATATGTCACTGCGATGGGTCACTGTGGTAATCCTGGCGGGCTTTGCGCTGGGGACGGTAGCCGCGCTATGGGCCTGGCTGCACGTCAGCTACCAGGTCGGACTGGAATCAGCCCGGAATATGGGACCGGCAGTGTGGGCCTTTGGCAATGCACCGTGGGCAAAGCTGGCCAGCACTTTGGCCTTCCCCCGGCCGCCCAATATACCTTCTTCGGTGGCCTATCTGGTTGGTATGGGGGTTACGTTTTTCTTAGCGGCGATGCGTACGCGATTCCTCTGGTGGCCTTTCCATCCCGTGGGTTATCTGCTGGTAGGCAGCGTAGGCCCGCTGCGCATCTGGTTTCCCATCTTCGTCACCTGGCTGATTAAGAGTGCTATTCTCCGCTACGGTGGGCATACGATGTATCGGCAGGCATTTCCTTTCTTTATTGGCCTAATTCTGGGCGATTTCAGTGCCGGTTTTCTGCGGACTATAATTGATTTGGCCTATCAGTTGTATCTACCGGCGTCTTCGGGCCTCGGCGGGTTGTAGCATTTGCCCGGTGCACCCCTCCCGGCTTGGTGGCGAAAGGCCTTGTGGAGATTGAACTGCTATGCTTGGGCGAAGGGATAGAGCGAGGCCATCCGTACGCGGTCAAGCAAGTGCTGGAGAGTGAGGGACTCGCTGTGTTCGTGAAATGCAGCGACTATTCCTCGCCGAGCTGCTCTCGTTTTCTTAGCCCCAGGGCTGGTCGCCACGCGTCGGCCAGTCAGGGCCGTAATCCCTCTTCACCGGCGGGCGCGGGAGGAGTTGGCCCAGCCAGCCGGCGTGGGGGTTCTTGAAATTGAAGCTGAGGCCGACGATATCTAGAGGCCGGACCCGGACGTATACCGCCTGCTGGCGGTTGGTGCGGGCTTCGTCACTTAGAGAGAACAATCCCTGGAAACGTCGCTGGACGAACTGCTCCGAATAAGATAGCCGCAGCAGGTGCATCTGCAGAGGAAGGGCCTGCAGCAGCACCGCGACATCTATTGGCCTTGAGGTATTGTTCCACATAAATAGGACGCCTTCGTTTCCTCGCATAAATGAGCGATAGGTAATCGGTTCGCCTAGCCGTCCGGAAAAGTCCTCTTTGCCAGCCAGCCCCCGCAGCGGCACCGTGCCAGCCAGCTCACGGGTCAGTTCCCGTAGCATCGCGAATAGTGGCGGCGGGCCCTCACCCTGCTGCAGCGAGGACAGTAGGTCCGCTGGCAACGTGGCGGCGGTGCAACCCTGGGCGAAACCGCTGATGAGCAGTCGACCTGCCATTAGTGCATCCAGACGACTGTCCCCGGTGCCGTGCAGAGGCAAACTATCCAGGAACAGCGGCAGCCGCAATTGTCGCTGAGTAAGCGTATGTCGAAGGCTGACAAAGTCATATTGCCTGTCAAAATCCGCCCAAAACAAGCACGGCTGCTGGCGCAAATGACCATCTATTTCTTCGGTCAGCACCGCGCTGGGGGGGAGCTCAGGAATATGCAGGCCAACGGAGTCGACGGCTGCGCCCATACCGGCGTCCAGTGCCTCCGCAAACTGAGGTGAAGGCATTAGCCCCTCAGCGGAGGTGACTACTGGCAGCGGCGGGCTGATGATAGCTGTCTCCGAGAGTTTGCTCTGTATCTGCTCAGTCGCAAGGGCTACCGTGGTGGCAATGTCGCTGCCGCTGCTTTGCTGCATTGAAGCAGGCAGGTGCAGACCGACCAGAGAGGTCATCCAGTTGCCTTGCGCTGCGTTGGCCCCGGCCAGCACCGCCGAAGTATCATTTCCTACCGGCAGTGAGAGGATGATTTGGCCAGCCACCTTGTTCAGTTGCTGGCTAACGACGGCGGTAGACTCGGGTTTTAGAGGTATACGAAGATGCAGGAACTGGGCTAGCTGGTGGACATCAGGGAGGGAAGAGGCAAGTGATTCCGAGTCAGCGCAGATGCCGACGGCGGGATAGCGGGGCTCGCAGACTACCTCGAGGGGGACTTCGATCGTCTGGGAGCCAGAAGACAATTTGACCTTGACCCAGTGATTGCCAATCTGCAGCATCTGGACAGGCGGGCGGAACAGCGTGGTTCCGCCGGCGGCGAAGGGTACGGTGAAGGTAGGCATATAAGCCCCGGGTGGGCCCTGAAGGCTAATGGTCAGGTCCTTTTCAACATCGCCGCGGTTGGTGACCAGAACCTCCATCTCATGGCGGACGCCCTGGGTCAGCATCACCTTTGCCGGGAAGGTGATACGCAGGCCATTTACATTTGTGACCATCTCCCGTTCGGTGCCCACCGTGCGCCAGCGCCCGTCCAGGCTATCCGGCGGCTCCCAGCCGAGGGCCAATGGTTCCGGACTGGTTGCTACCGGCAGGTCAGCCAGCGGACCAGGCTTGTACTCAGGGACCGTCCAGTCGTTTAGTTCTATCTGTTCAACTGACCACTCACCCTCGCCGCCGACGATCCCGATCGCCAGGCGCAGCGGCTCCGTTCTGTGAGTTACCAGGCCCAGTTCAATCCGGTGCATCCTGCCGTCTTTGGGCTCCAGGTGCCACAGCGGCGTTACCTGGCCTGGTGATTCGGGAATGTCCGATACGAAGCTGACAGCGAGCGCGCCGCTACCCGAGCGCCTCTGTACTCGCATTGAGAGGGTTATAGGGTCGGCCATGGCGGGCAGCGGCTGCGAGATTACCCAGGCTCCAACCGGTGAGGAGGGCGTAATGACAAACGCTGGTTTCTGGTCGGCATCGGTCTCCAAAATAATCTCGGCAGCGGATCCTGCGGGACCTACCACTGTCCAGCCCTTGTGAGCCAACTTGAACTGCTGGTCAGTATCTGCCGCGCCGACTGCACTGGCAATAAGTAGAGTCAATAGCATTGCAGCAACGGCGGATCTCATCTTCATGGCATCCATTCTTCAGCTCGTTCCAAGATAGCGTTAATGTAGGCTGTATATGCGAAATATAAGGCTGCCGCCACCGGTACGGCTGTTGCGAGCGAGAAGCCGACCAGGCCGCCGATGACCAGCTTGTTGATGATATTGCGGCGTTCAAGGGTGGCCGCTTCGGACAGTCGGCGGAGCGCGTCCTCGTATAGTCCGGTCTGCTGAGCCGTAGCCAGAGCGCCTTTCTCACGGTCAGTGAGGGCACTGCAGTTGGTCAGGGCCTGGGCAACTGGTACTTGCTCCCGGATTTGGGCGGCAGCGATGCGCAACTGTGCGTCCATTGGTCGGATCCCCGACGCCTGCGCCGCCAGATTAAGCGAGGTGGGCAGATCCACGCCGGATCTGGTCAGGATATACATTGTCTGGAGAATGCGGGCACGCGCTGCGCGCATCCCAAACGGGGCCAACCAGGGCAGCGCACCAATGACATCATCGAGTAGCTCTTTGACTCGCGGGACGGCTGCGACCACCCGGCCAGCCTGCATTAGCACAGCCAAGCCGACAATTATCGGCAGCAGCACCATCAGGCACAGATCCACGTACCAACTGAAGCCCCGCGCAATGACCCCGGGGAAAGGTGCCACCAGAATTGCCACTATCAGCACCAGGCCGTAGTATATCCTCGGCAGGCGCATTTTTTGCTGCAGATTATGCTCCTCCTGGTACTGTGTCGCGATTGCGGAGCAGATCTGATCAAGGTTGCCGGAAGTCTCGCCGGCCTTGAGCATCGCCCGGATGTGTCCGGGGAAGATTTGGGGATGTTTAGCCAGAATCTCCGAGGCATCCTCTCCTTCACCAAGTTTCGGTGTAATTTCCGCCAGGATGCCCTCCAGCCTCCGATCAACGCGACCTTTGAGCGACTCAGTGGCCTCATGTATCGGCACGCCTGCCTCCAGCAACTCGGCCAGTTGGGCATAGAAGTCAGAGAGGCTGCGGACCGAGACGGGACGCAGCGGATAAAGAAGCGAATAGTGGGTCTGTGCTGGCTGATGGTCGGCTACCGAGTCTTCCGATTTCTGCTTAAGTGTCTGGATGTGCAGTCCCTTTTCGCGCAGCTTGACAGTCGCCATCATCCGTGATTCTGCCTCGATGACATCCGCGACCGGGCGGCCTTCGGGATCCGTTGCCTGGTATTCAAACTTTGGCATTATTTACGCATCACCATACTCGCACACCAGCCGAACCGGGCCAGTTCCTGGCTCACTGTGTAGGGTGCGGAAGTATGCTCGGTGTGGCTCACGCTCGGTGACGTCGGCCACTGCGCATTGGCCGACCCTCTTTGCCCTTCCCCGTATGGGTGGAATAGACCTTCCAGCGGGTGGTGGGCAGGTCAAACCGGGGGCTATCTCTTATCAGTAGCACGGGCGTCTCGCCCACGGCCTCTGGGCAAAAAGAAAATAGCCCAGGCTTTTTGCCTGGGCCATTGTGTCCTCTTGTTGTGGGAGGGGCATCCCTGCCCCGACCTTCTATCTCTGCTTGCGCCGGCGTAGCTTCGCGCCCAGCCCCAGCAGCCCCAGTCCGAACAGGGCTATTGTCGTCGGCTCGGGAATCGCCGCCAGATGGAACACGGTCATGCCGTAGTGGTCCATGCCGGAGTATGACCCGCCCCAGGTCATTGTGGCCCAGTAGTCTCCCCACGTGTCGTGTAGCAAGATGGTATCAAACTCGTCAATCACGTCATAGCCGACGCCGACCATACTGTGGCCCGTGACGTGGATCATGACCGGGTATCCGTTGTCAATCTCCCACATATAGTCGGCAAAGGAGAAGCCGCCTGCGTAGAGCGTGTCAATATTCTGTGTGTAGTTCTCGGCCACCGCGTACCCGCGTGACTCGGCAAACAGCCGCATCCCGTGGCACCCCGCAGTCTGCGGCAGGCCGTAGCCGGCGTCTTGTATGTAGTCGTAGAGTTTATCCCCACTGTTGTAGGACCACCAGATAGTGGCTCCATCTACGTTGGCGTCTGGCTTACCCGGAGGTGGGTCGAAATCCCATTTCCACTGATTTGTGCCCATAAAGTCGGCGGTACAGTCCCCCCATGTATGCTCGGTCCAGCTTCCGTCCCAGGGATCGGGCCCGGGGCTGTTAACTGAGATCCAGTAATCGTCAACGTGGCCGTAGGTAGTTCGGCCATCGAAGCCGTTCTGGGTAGCGATGATCGAACACTGGTTGCCAAGGTCTGTCAGTGGTGCCACACCATCGTTAGCCGGTCCGGTGTACATGTTCGGATACCAGTCCCGGGGGTCCCGATCATAGTAACCAAATATCATCCCGGCGGAAGTAGCCGAACACCCGTAGGTCCAACTTGACGTCGGCACATCGCTCAACATATATGCGCTCTCGGATAGCAGGCCGATGTCAACTATTTGCGCTTGGACCCCAAGCGGTGGCACTGGCGAGCTATCCGTCACCATAAACGCCAACTCGTAGCCCGTGACGGGGTCATAGTAGGTATCCGCCCACGTACACATCGCAGATAGAATAATAATTGTCGCTGGCAATATCGCCAGCAGGCTTATCTTCTTAGTCATTTCAAGCCGCGTCGTGTTGATGAGCTGCTCTTGTCTCTTACCTTACCTCATCGTCTCTCTTGAGTCAACCACCGTGACGCTAATTTGCTGTCCTGTTACAACTGGAGTCTGTGTTCACTTCACCTGGGCAAAGAAATGGCCCAGTCTTAGTGTCTGGGCCATTGGTTTGCTCTTTCCTTGTCAGCCGAGGCCAACTCTGCTGGGGGCGTCACAGCGTTGCACACAAGCGGACGGAGGGAAGTGCGCCCCAACCTGCGTTAACGGGTGGAGCCGGGAACGAGCGAGATGTTTATCCTACTGGTTGAGGTGCTTCTGTATGGCCTGGGCGGCGGCTATCCCGGAGGCTGAGGCTTGCATTAGCCCCCGGGTCAGCCCGGCGCCATCCCCGCATGCATAAAGGCCCGCAATTTCGGTCTCCAGGTCAGCGGTTAGCTTCAGCCGCGAGGAGTACAGCTTGACCTCCACCCCGTACAGCAAGGTCTGGGGGTTTCCTATCCCCGGAGCCAACTGGTCAAGCGCCTGTAGCATCTCCAATATCGCAGCCAGGTGCCGATGGGGCAGAACATAACTGAGGTCGCCGGGAGTGGCTTCCGGCAGTGTCGGAGTTACGATGCTGTTGGAAATGCGGTGGTGGGTGCTGCGCCGGCCCCGGCGCAGGTCTCCCAGCCGCTGGATCAGCACACCCTCGCCCAGCAAGTTAGCCAGCCGGGCGATATATTC
>JALGTD010000174.1 GCA_029821515.1 Candidatus Zipacnadia bacterium
GACCTGCTCAAGTGGTTCATAGCGCCGGCCGGCCAGGACCAGTGAGCCTACTTGGGGAGCCAGCAAGTGCGCGCATACTCTGCCAATAGAGCCGCTGGCGCCCAGCACCGCAGCTTGGGCCTGATCTGGTTCTATTCCCACCTGGCGGGCAGCCTCCAGCACCCCTTCTACAGCAGTGAAGACCGTATAGCTGTTTCCGGTGGTCACGGCAATATCCAGGGCCTCGGCTACTTCGGTGCCACCATTTCCAACAACCGCTGTGAACGCGCCCAGCCCGACGATCTGTGCACCCAACTGCTCGGCTACGCGCCCGGCCTCAATGATCTTGGTGATAGCGTGCTGAGGGTTAGCGTTGACCAGTTGCTGGGCGGTCAAAGGGCAGGCGACAAACCATCCGCTGGTCTCGGCTCCGGTTGCGGAGCGGATTCCAGTAATCTCACTGACCTCCTGGGCCGAGGTTCTGGTCAGCAGCCATTCAATAAGACCTGCCGGTAACCACGCGGCCCACCGATATTTGCGGGCTATGTCGCGAGCAGTAAGCGGATGAATTATGAAAGCAAACTTAGTCACGGGATAGCCTATATTGGCTTGGTGATGGCGCTGTGGGTGGGTTTAGTTCGCGTATCTCTGGCTGCCAGCCAATTCGCCACGCCATCTCCAGATAGTCAGCGGCGCTGGCCTGCCCGGGTTTTTTATCCATTAATGTCAAGAAGACACCTTCCATTACGTTAGTGGCAAAGCTGCGGCCCTCTATGGCCGGAGTGGTGTTTATCAGCAGGTGCACACCCCGACTGCGTAGAGCCTCCACATCTTGCTGTGTGGTCGTATTAGTGATGACTATTTTGCCCTCGAGCCGATCAGGCAAATGGCGGCGGATGATGAGAAAATCGCCGGCAATCACATCCGCCCAGTGGTAATAGCGCTGGTACTTGGGAAGAATAGTATCCTGCTTGCTGCCGGTCGGATAAAGCCACCTGAAGGGCGTTCGCCTCAGGATTGGCAGCAGCAGCCGGGTCAGAATGTCAATGGAGCGGGTGCTGTGCAGGGGAATTGGTATCCCTACATTGAACATCAGATCTCCCAGTATGTAATTGGAAGATAGCTCGCAGATCGCCTCGGTCATCCCGAAGCGATCGGTGGCGCAGGTAATCAGGACCTTGGCGGTGGTGAAGTCCACTGTGCCCTGGTCCTGCAGTATTTGTACTGTTTCCCGCTCCAGCGAGTTCTTCAGGCCGGCCCCGTCTACCACCGGAGTCTGCTTTATGTGGCTGACGATGCGCTCGATGTCGCGAAAGCCGTAGAAGCGCCCGGCCCAGTGCAGTCCCAGGTTGGCGCCGCCTACGCACAGACAGTCAACTTTTCCGTCGTTCTCAATCAGATACTGGCCAAAGCGCTTCAGGTCGCCGTCGGTGCCCCGACGCTCAATCAGAAATTGCTCGCCCAGAATCTCTTTCTGGATGGACTTGTCCCTACTGGTCGATCCTAGACTGATACTGAGTATGTGCTTCATATCCATTTTTTCTAAGTATTTCAGTGATTCTGTGATGCCTCATACGCCAGGCGTAAGCCGTTGAGGGTGAGCATTTCGTCTGTAGCCATTTCTGTTTGGCAATGCGGCACAATTGTTGCGGCATCACCGCCAGTGGCTATCACTGGTGCAGCGACGCTCAATCTGTCTTGCATAATTCTAATGAGGCGGTCGGCCGTTCCCGCCAGCCCTTGGACTAGGCCTAGGGATAATCCCTCAGCGGTGCTACGACCCGCCGGTGGGGCACTACCGAACTGCTCAAGTGCCTCCTGTAATGCCTCTTGCAAGTGAGGAATTCTGTCAGTGAGTGCGTGTTGCATTATCGGCAATCCCGGTGCGATGGCTCCGGCGGTTAGCACACCTTCCCGTGTGACCGCGTCACAGGTCAGACAAGAGCCGAAATCAACCACCACACACGGCTTGCCCACCTTTTGGATCGCTGCTAGCGCATTGAGCAACCGGTCCACGCCGATTTGCGTCGGATCGCAATAGTCAGTTTTTACCCTGACCGGGAAATCATCGCCCGCAACTGCCACGTCCGTTTCAAGCTGAGTAAGCGCGAATCGCTCCGCGAGACCCCTTCGCGCCGGCGAGCTGATGCACAAGACCGCCTCCTCACAATCTGCCACCTTTAGTCCCGCCTCTTCCAGTGAAGTCAACAACGGCTGATTGCCGGCGGCCGACCCGAGAAGGTCAACTGACACTCGCATCGGCGCCTGCCATTGGCTCTCCACCCAGGCGGCTGTGTGCACGGTGCAATTGCCCACATCAGCATACCAGACCCAGCTCATAATAGCTCAATCACGCGGCTGTCATAGTGAGTCGCGCCTTGTTGCTTGCTTAACGTGATAAGCACAGCTTCCTTAGCATAGGGGCGGGGGTAGCTGGCCAATGTTCCTGAAAACTCTTCTATTTCTGTCATCTGCGGATGGCTGTGCCCACCGAGTATCACGTCAATTTCTGGCAACAGCTCTATCAGACGCCGGTCGCGCTCCTGGCCCAGGTGGCTGAGCGCTATCAACCAGTCCGCCTGTCCGCGCAGCGCAGTTACCGCCTGCTGTGCCGCCTCCTGCCAGGGCAGGAAGCGTATATCCGACAGCCGCTCCACCCAACTCCCTGGCGCAATCATAGTCGGGGTCAGCCCGAATAGACCCACGCGGCTGCCGTCCGGGGCAGCTACCATTGTCCAGCGCTTGATGTGGCCCATATCTCCTTGCACCGGCTGAATGTTGGCACTGAGCATAGCAAACGTCGCCGCGCTAGTCTTGTGCAGCATTCCGCGCTTGTGGAAAAAGTATTCACGATTGCCGATGGCCATTGCCGCATAGCCAGCAACATTCATCAGCTTAATGATCGGCTCGGACCGTCTCACCGTGACATTGAGCGCTCCGATGGCATCACCAGAATCAACCAGCAGCGCGGTATTTTGCTGGCGGACCTCCCTCAGTCGCTGTGCCGCCTCGGTGGTGAGGCGGTTGTGCATATCGGCGGTATGGAGCAAGCTGACGGATGTCATCAAATATTGGTGTGACTACCGCGGTCAGAGCAGTCCGGCCTTCATCAGGTCCTGAACGTCTAATATCCCCACTGCGCGCCCCTGCTCGTCCACGACGGGAATATTATCGAATTCCCGTTCGTCCATAATCCGGGCGGCTTCCGCCGCAAGCGCATCAGGCCCGATAGTAGTGGGATTAGCCGTCATCATTTTGGACACCGGCCATGCCATTATTTCGTTGCGATCCTTGACCTGGGGCATAACTCGCCGGAAATCGCCGTCGGTGAACAGGCCCTGCAGATAGCCGGCCTCGTCCACCACGCTGACAACCCCGCGCAACGTCGCATCGCTCATAGTTAATAGTGCTTCCAGGACTGTCGCCGAGGTCGGTACGGTAGGATTATCCTCCCCCGAATGCATCAGGTCCCGCACGCGCAGTAGCACCTTCCGCCCAAGAGTGCCCATCGGGTGACTGGCGCCATATTCTTCAACAGTGAAGCCCTGTGCTGCCATGGTGGCCATAGCCAACGCATCGCCCAACGCCATTTCTGCTGTAGTGCTGGCGGTGGGAGACAGGCCGAGAGGGCATGCTTCCTGCTCGACAGAGGCATCCAGCGCGACGTCGGCTTCCTTTGCCAGTGTTGAGGAGGGCCGACCGCATATACTGATAACAGCGGCTCCGCGTCGTTTGACTGCCGGCAGGAGGTTTAGTATTTCGTCCGTCTCTCCGCTGTTGGACAGCATAATAACCACATCGGCCCCGGTGACCATACCCAGATCGCCGTGCATGGCCTCGGCGGGGTGCATAAAGAAGGCGGGAGTACCGGTGCTGGCCAGGGTGCCAGCCAGCTTGCGGGCCACTGCTCCCGACTTGCCAATGCCCGACAGCACCGCCCGCCCTTCCATTTTCAGCAAAAGCTGGACCGCCTGGACGAACTCTTCACCCAACCGCTCAGCCAGCCCGCTTACCGCCTCGGCTTCGATTGCCAGCGTCCTGCGCGCTTGTTTGAGGATCTCTTGTTCAGTCATATCGGCTTAACCCCAGGCCACCTGGTGGATTGCCAGCAGCTTCTCCAGCAGTGG
>JALGTD010000008.1 GCA_029821515.1 Candidatus Zipacnadia bacterium
TCTCGCCACTCCTCTTTCTGGTGGCTTGTATGCATAGTTACCTGGCCAGCAACAAGAAAAAGCCCAATTGCAACTGACAGGGCCACGGTTCGCGTTTTCGTTTCGGCGAACGTCACGCAGCTCCCAAGAAACATTGCTATGCCCGGCAGCGTAACTGCAATGACCCTGCCGTCGGTCCAGAAGGAGACCGTCAGGCTAGCGGCTGCGATCAGGAATATTGGGAGAATGACCCATGCCAGGGAAAGAACTGAAGCCGGATAAAGCGTGAAGCATACACGCACTCGCTCCTTGCGTTCCACTCGCCCGAACGCCACTATAAAGCACACCCCTACTAATGCTAAGCCGGCGATTATTGCCAACTTGCCGGGGGAGGGAGGTAACAGAGGGAAAGCAAACGATGCCAAAACGCCTTCCGCCGTTAGGCTGCCGATGTGTACAGCAGCATTCGCCGAGGCGACCTGTGTTAGTAAAAACGGACCCCACAGAAGCAAACCCACCAGTCCACCGGCTGCTGCGCAACCTCCTATTATCAGATCGTAGGGCCATCGGGACCGGATGTAGCGAACTGACTGAATTATGCATAACGTTGCCAGGACGACTCCGCCGTAGTAATGCGTTAAGACCAGGAGTAGCCCAAGGACCCCGGCGAGTAGACAGGAGAGCACTGGCGAACGTCTGCTGGTATCAAAGGAGAGCAACACGGCACCGGCAGTCAGGGCTACAAGCAGTGCATACATTCGTGCCTCCTGAGCGTAATAGACGTACCATGGCGTAAAAGCGAGTATTAGCGCACCTGCTAGACCCCAGCTTCTGTTTCCCCTGCGGGAAGCAGCCAGAAACAATAGTATCACGGCCAAAGTCGCCGCGATGGCCGAGGGCATGCGTAACATTAGAGGACTCGAGCCGAAAGCACCTGTCCAGAAATGCAGCATCGCATAGTAGAGTGGCGGGTGTTTGTCTTCCTGGCCCACCTGTTGTACCAATTCAACCAGAGATTCCTGGCTTGCATATTCTTTGGAGTACTGCTCATCGCACCACAGACTCTCCTCTGTGATCCCCGCAAGCCCCATTCCCAATCCAACCACGAATACCAGCACAAGCATTAACCAGCCACTCCTGACTGTCGCTGTCACTTTGCGCAACTCCCACTCGGCAATGGTTTCCGCTTCTTTACGGTCAAGACCCCACGAGCCAGAACCGGGGCTCCCTACCGCCGGCTGCTGTACCACAACAGCACCATAACCGCCAGCAGTATGCAGCCGGCCCCCAGCGCGTAGCTATACACCCCCAGGTCCTCCACCCAGTCAACGGCCTCCTCCAACAGGTCTACAGCCTCGTCACCCAGCCAGGCCAACCACATCGCCAACCAGTCAATGACCTGCGCTCCTTTATCTCCTATCATCATTTCACCACGCTACGCACCAGCAGTCGGTCTAATTGCGCAATTCTCACTATTGCCTTGAGCAAGAACCGCACCGCAATGCCCAGGTAGATCAGCCCGTTAATCACAAACAGCCGGCGAGGGGCGTAGTGCTTGCGGTACATTAGCCACATCCCCCGGTGGTAGTCCCCCAGTTGGCGCAGGCTCAGCCGCCCCATTGTCTGCCCGCCCTTATGGGTCGCCTCCGCGTAGGCAACCAGCCAGACCTGCCAGCCGGCCTCCCCGATCCGCCAGTTCAGGTCCAGGTCGCAGAAGTTTATGGGAAAAGCCTCATCCAGCCCGCCGACCTGCTCCAGGCACTCACGGCGCATCACATACGCGGTGGTGCCGATAGACGGGACGGCCTGAGTTTGGCTGTAATCCACATCGGTGGCGTAGTAGCGGCCCGTCCAGGGATTGGCGGGCCAGAGCCGGTGCAGATAGAGCGACTGGGCCAGCGCCGCCGCCAGGTCGGGAAAGCGCCGTACGCAGGGCTGGACGGTGCCGTCGGGATTGAGCAGCTTCGGGCTGGCGGCCCCGGCCTGGGGATGATCCTCCAGGAACTCCACCACGCGGTCCAGCGCTTGGTCGGCCAGCACTACATCGTCGTTGAGCAGCATAATGTAGCGGCCCTCGGCAACCGCGATGCCCTGATTATTAGTCACCGGATAGCTCTGCTTGGCGCTATTATTGACAAGGTGCACATCGGGAAAATGCTGCGCGACTTGCGCTGCGATATCTTCCTGCGAGCAATCGTCCACACAGATGACCTGCAGCCGCCCGCTGGTAAAGCTACGGTAGACCGACTCTATACAGGGGTGCAAATCCGCCCAGTTGTCGGCGGTGACGATGATTACGGAAAGATCAGGCCGCAGATTTGCTGTATCCAGTTCCTATCGCCCCCAGTGTCCTCAGCCGTCGCCGTACTGCCGTTGCCCCTGCCGTTACACCTGTCGTTCTACCTGCCGTTCTACCTGCCGTTCTACCTGTCGTTACCCCTGCCGTTCCTACGCCCACAGATCGATGTTCTGAGTAGTGCGGGCGTGCTGGGCGATGTAGTTGCGGCGCGGCTCGACCTGATCGCCCATAAGGATAGAAATGATGCGGTCGGCCTGCTCGGCTTCCTCCAGGGTCACCTGGCGCAGGACGCGGTTCTCCGGCGACATCGTAGTCACCGCCAGGTCGGCAGCATCCATCTCGGCCAGCCCCTTGAAGCGATATACGGTAGTGCGCCGTCGCCCGGTCTCCTTCTGCACGCGCGTCAGATCTTCGTCATCCAGGGCATAGTAGGTATCGCGACCTGCCTTAATACGGTAAAGCGGTGGCTGAGCGACATACAGATGCCCCGCCCGAATCAGCGGCTCCATATAGCGGAAGAAGAAGGTCAAAATGAGGGTGCGGATGTGTGAGCCGTCCACGTCAGCGTCGGCCATAATGATGACCCGATGGTAGCGCAACTTGGTGAGGTCAAACTGGCTGGTGGCCTCCTGCTCGCCATTTTCTTCGCCGTCGCCGTTCTCATGGTTACTGATGCCAGCACCCAGTGCGGTAATCATCGCGCGAATTTCGTTGTTGTCGAGGATTTTGTCCAGTCGGTTTTTCTCCACGTTGATGATCACCCCGCGCAGGGGTAGGATAGCCTGATACCGGCTGTCGCGGGCCTGCTTGGCGTTGCCACCGGCCGAGTCACCCTCCACGATGAACAGCTCACATTCTTCGGGGTTACGGCTGGAGCAGTCGGCCAGCTTCCCGGGCATACCTGCGGAGGAAAGAGCGCTCTTGCGGGTGGCGTCAGCGGCCCGCCGGGCGGCGTCGCGAGCGCGCGCCGCGGCGGTAGCATTCCTGATAATGCGCTTGGCGACGGTGGGATACTCCTGCAGATAGGTACCCAGCTTATCGTAGACCACCGAGGAAACCAACCCCTCCACTTCGGTGTTACCCAGTTTCATCTTGGTCTGGCCCTCGAACTGGGGATTAAGCAGTTTCACCGAGATGACCGCGGTCATCCCCTCGCGGACTTCATCGCCGCTGAAGTTGCGCTCCTTTTCCTTGCGCAGTCCAGTGCTGAAGGCGTAGTTATTAGCGACACGGGTTACCGCCGTCTTAAAGCCAGACATATGCGTGCCACCCTCGGCGGTGTGGATAGCATTAGCATAAGAGACGAGATTGTCATGGACACTATCGGTGTACTGGATCGCCACCTCCGACTCGACGCCATCTTGTTCAGTGACGAAATGGATGGGCTTGTGGAGGGTATTTTTGCCCTCGTTGAGGTACTCCACGTAGGCGGAGACACCGCCTTTGTGGAAGAAGACCTCCTCGCGTTGCTGCCCCTCGCGCTCGTCACGGAGAGTTATATGCACCCCACCCGCCAGAAACGACAGTTCCAGGAGACGCTTAGCGATTCTGTCAAATTCGAAAACGGTTTCTTCAAAGACCTCGGGGTCGGGCTTGAAGGTCATACGGGTGCCGCATTTTTTGGATTTGCCCGTCTTTTCCATCTTGCCAGTGGGCAGGCCACGCTCGTAGCGCTGGAAGTACTTATGGCCGTCACGGCAGACCTCCACTTCCAACCACTCGGAGAGGGCGTTGGTGCAGGAGACACCGACGCCATGCAGTCCGCCGGAGACCTTGTAGCTGCCGTCCTCGCCGAATTTGGCACCGGCATGCAGAGTGGTCATCACTACTTCCAGAGCGGGCCGCTTCTCCTCGGGGTGCATATCAACGGGGATGCCCCGGCCATTGTCAGTAACTTCAATAATGTCGCCGGGGTGAATGACCAGTTCGATCCGGTCGCATTCCCCAGCGAAGACCTCGTCAATGGCATTGTCAATGACCTCGCTGACAATATGATGCAGGCCGCGGATGCCGGTGTCGCCTATGTACATAGCGGGATGCCGACGCACGGCATCCAGGCCCTTGAGTACCTTGATTTGTTTGGCGGTGTAGCTGTTCTTCTTAGCCATAAACTGTTGCTCCCAACGAAGAGTGTATTGTGTGCGGCGACCTGTGTTGTGATTGTTGTGCCTGCCGTGGTAAGACAGGAAAAGCCCCTTATATTAGCTTATAGAGAGAGGCAATCAAGCAGACGGCAGACCTGGTTAAATTACTGCCAAACGGGGCTTTACCAGGCTAAAAACTCCGACCACAAAGCGGTGTTGCTTGTGCAACTGCACACTGTTGCCGGACCGTTCGACACTACTCCATTTTCACCCCACTACAATGGCCTAAATTATAGCATAAATGGCGCATTTCGTCAAGCAAAATGGGCCATAAAGATCGCCCCCAAAAGGGGGAGAATTGGGGAAAGATTGTCAAGGATTCAGTATGAAAAGTTGTACATAGGACTAACGCCTACCAATAGTCTACAAAAGCCGATTGGTGACAATTTCCTTTGCAATCAATTAGCCTCACACACAGACAGCAGAAAACGTAGTTTTCGAGCAGTTCGGCGGGGGAAGTAGCTACTTACAGAGGACCTCAAAACTGCGACTTAACAAACTCAAACAGAGCGAGGATGAGTTCGCTTCACCGAGGCCTGGTGAGCAGAGCGGTGGGCGGGCAGGTCCGGTCAACCAGCAATGTCTGTCACACGAGCGGCGCACTGTGTGGCGCGAGCGATGACTTCCGCTTCGTCTACCGTGAGTACCTCGCCATCGTTCATAACAATCTGGCCCTCAACAATGGTGGTCTTTACGTCGGATCCGTGAGCCGCATAGATCAGATGCGAGACTGGATCTCGGGGCGGCTGCAGATGAGGGCTGCTCATATCAACCAGTATGATATCAGCGCGCTTGCCCGCCTCCAGCGTACCGATGATGTCACCCAGACCCAGCGCCTGAGCGGACAGTCGCGTAGCCATAGCCAGAGCGGTATGAGCCGGAATGGTGGTGGGATCACCCGAATGGACTTTGTGAAGCAGTGCCGCTAGATGAGCTTCTGCGAGCATGTCGAGGTTATTGTTTGAGGCACAGCCGTCAGTCCCCAGTCCGACCACCACCCCGGCCTCCAGTAGCTCGGGGACCGGCGCAAAGCCGCTGGCCAGCTTCATATTGCTGGTCGGGCAATGGGCGATGCCCACTTGCTTCTCAGCCAGCAGGGTGATGTCAGCCTCGCTGAGGTGAACACAGTGGGCGGCCAGCATAGGAATATCCAGCAGGCCCAGCGTGTTTAGGTGCTCGATGGGGCTCTCGCCGTGTTCATCGTAGCTGTCCTGGACTTCGGAGGCAGTCTCGCAAAGATGGATATGGATTGGGACGCCAGCTTCAACAGCGCCCTCCCCCACCTTAAGCAACATCTCATCGGGGCAGGTATAGAGGGCATGAGGGGCAAGCATGGGATGAATGCGGGAATGGTTCTGCTGCTGCAACTGCCTCACAAAGACAATTGCTTCTTCCAGCAACTGCTCGGCATTGGGCAAAAAACCCAGCAGCACCCCGGAGGGGCAGGCACGTATGCCGCTATCCAGGGCCGCAGCAACGGCCTGCTCAGGTATATGGTACATATCGTTGAAGCAGGTCACCCCTGCCCGCAGCATCTCGCAAGCGCCCAACAGGCTACCCCAGTAGACATCTTCGGGGCGCAGGCGCATCTCAGCCGGCCAGATCCAATCCTCCAGCCACTCCTGCAACATCATATCGTCAGCATAGCCACGGAACAGCGTCATAGCCAGGTGAGTATGAGCATTGACCAGCCCCGGCAACACCACACAGCCGCTGGCGTCAATGACTTGCTCATCGCCTGGCTCCGAAGCTTGATCCGCCGGCCCCGCATAGCTGATGAGGCCCTCTCGGCTGCAGACAACTCCGTCAGCAATAGGCTCGTAACCCGGAGCCATTGTCAGCACGGTTCCGTTGATAATACGTAGGTCGGCCACAGCAGTGCTCACCTCTATTCAGCTCAACCCAACCAGCCACGGATTGCTGGATAGCTCGTCAGCCAGAGTAGTCTGCGGGCCATGTCCAGGGTAAAGAACGGTATCCGGCGGGAACTGCTCAGCGATGCGGCGCAAGGATGCTCGCATTTGCGACTCATTGCCGCCGGGCAAATCGGTGCGGCCGATGCCGCCGGCGAATATCAGATCCCCGGTGAACAATATTTTCTCTTCATCCACTGCTAAACAAACGCTGCCGGGGGAGTGCCCAGGAGTGTGTACAACTCGAAGTCTGAGCTTACCAACCCCTATCTCGTCGCCCTCCTTGTATTCGGTAAGCTGCGGCAATTGTACTTCTCCTATCTCCGGCAGCACATAGCGGGGAAGCATAGCAACTTCATCGGGATGCATATAGACTGCGTCTGCTGATGTGCGCTGCAATAGCCTGTCAGCAGCCGCGACGTGATCGGGGTGACCGTGCGTGCAGAATATGGCGACAAGTTCGACGTCCCGGGCAGTTAACTCGCGAGTAATCTGCTCGGCATCGCCGCCGGGATCGATCACGCCGGCCTGGCCAGTCAGCTCATCAATGAGTATGTAGCAGTTGCTTTGTAGCAGGCCGACAATCAGGTGAACTACTCTCATCAGGCAATCCTTATCATTCAATTACAGTGGCACGCCTCCGCTAGGAGACGGAGGCGCAACAGAATCAAGTCCGAGCTTTCCGGTGAGCTGTATCAGGCACCCCGCACAGAGCTGGTCTCCACAGACAGGCGGCCGCAGCGCTGCTGAATTCGTCGGACATAATCCCGGTCGTAAGACCCCAGTTTTCCGGCTTCGTCGTAGTGGGCCTGAGCCTGGTCAGGCTTGTCCATACGCTCCAGATGTTCGCCCAGCAGGTGGTGATAAGCAGGATTGTCCGGGTCGATTTCCACTGTGCGTTCGAACATTGGCAGGGCCTCGTCGTACAATTTCTGGCGGACATAGACGCTGGCCAGCCGCAGGTGGTAGAAGTCATCGCAAGGCGAACACTGCACCGCTGCACTATACTCGTCAGCAGCCGATGACCAGTCGTGCTGGTAGAAGTAGACCTCGCCGAGCTTATAGTGATAAAAGCCGTCGTCAGGCGCCAATTCTACTGCTTTGCACAGTGACTCCTGAGCCAGATCAGTCTTGCCCAAATTGAGGTAGAGCCACGCTAAGCGATAGTGATAGTAGGCGCGCTCAGGCTCACAGTCAACGGCCTGCTTCAGGGCCAGACGCGCCGCTCTAAAGCGACCCTTGTGCAGCAGAAAATCACCGAGACTCAGATAGGAGCTACCATTTTGCGGCGCTACCTTTCGCGCCTGCCGGTATGCCTTCAGAGCTTGCTGGTCCTGGCCGTTGGCCAGATATGCATCGCCGAGGCGAACATAAGCCTCAGCGTTTCGTCCGTCGAGGTCAGTTGCCTGCTTATACTGCTCGATGGCCTCCGCAAAGCGCTCCCGCTCAGCGAGGTGGTCCCCCACTGCTAAGTGGACCTTTGCCTGGCTCCTGGACGATTTACTCTTCCGCTTGCTTCGGCTCATGGCACACCACACCCGCGCGGTCGCAGCAATCTCCCTTCTGCTAAACTGACTCAGTGTCAATAATCAATGTAACCGGTCCATCGTTGACGATATTAACCTGCATTGACGCGCCGAATTCGCCCTGGGCGATCTCCACACCCTGGCCGCCGAGCGCCTCCACAAACTGGTCAAAGAGCTGCTGAGCTACCTCCGGCCGGGCAGCAGATGTGAAGCTGGGTCGCCGACCACGGCTGACATCGCCGTACAGGGTGAAGTTCGGCACCACCAGTATTTTACCTTTCACCTGCCCCACCGACAAGTTCATCTTCCCCTCACTATCATTGAATATACGCAACCTCGCAATCTTGCGAGCCATCCAGTCCAGATCGTCGAGCCCATCTGTTTCAGTAAAGCCAACCAGAGCGACAATGCCCTGCTCAACTCGACCAGTTGCCTGCTGCTCTACGGTGACCTCAGCTTCTTTTACGCGCTGAATCACTGCACGCATCACTAACCTCCTGAACTAAAGCAGCCGATGGGGGGTAATCTGCCAGTCGACTATATCCACCGCAGCTCGTTGCTGCTCAGTGGCAGGCCCCACCAGGGTGCTGTCGTCTGACTCTTCGGGCGGGAAGGCATCATCATTGCTTATTGGAAAGAACTCATTAGGGTTGAAGGTGCGGATGGCGTCATTGCCCCACGGCCCCAGACCATCATAGGTATGCTCATTGGGATCAGTAATATTAGGATCGAAAATTAGTTCGGTTGTGGTAATAAAATTTATGTCGAGGCTATTCACATTTACGCCGAGGTTGGCCAGGTCAACCGTGGCCCGCAGTGTGTTGGAGCCGTTGGGAAGAACGTACTCAAACGGTGGGCCGATCGGCGTACCCGTCGTCGCTACCTCCAGGCCGACCTGGGCTTGAGCACCTATCGTCACATCACCAGTCACAAAATCCACTCCCGCAATAGGCGGGTCGGCGGTTGACTGTGAGGAGTTGGCAGTTACTGTTGCGGTGTCAGTGGTGACCTGCCCGGTGCTAGCGCTCTTAAAGGCTACATCTACATCAGCGACGGCCGGAGCTATCTCAATCACTTGAGTGCCCGCCGTCCCCGCCGAGACGGTCAGGGTAAGGCCCAACTCATCCAGGGAATCCGACTGCAGCGGCACGCCGCCATTGAGCGTGTTAATCTGGGCCTGCTCGGCGGCATCAAGTGGCCGCCCGCCATCGGCTGCTGGAGTGAAACTGACTGATCCAGCAACTGTGCTGCCAGCCGCATCGGTTTCCAACTCCAGCATGCCGGCATTCTGGTCAGAATCATTGGTTACTGCTGATATTGCGCCGGTGCCAGTGAGCGTGACTGCCCCCAACGTGATGGCGGAGACCGTAATAGTGTATTCGCCGGCGTCGCCGCCGGTAACATCCCCGAGCACATCCAGAAAACCGCCAGAGAATAGGCGGGGCACTACGTTCAGGTCGGCGCGATACAGTTGATATGCGCCAGCGTGATACTCCAGGAAATGGGTGATCGAGCCGGTACCCCAGCCATTGCCCCAGTATGGACCGGCGGCCACCGGCACGGGAAAATCTGCGCCTTCGTCATCGTCGGCGTCAAAGGCCACGTAATAATAGAACGAATCATTGACCGGCCCAGCCATCTCCCAGACAATCTCAAGCACTACCTCCGGAATCACTCCAGGGCCACTGCCACGGGCACATCCCCCTAACACTGAGCCCACTGTCAGAGCACTAACCATAAGTAAGATTCGGCACCTCACGACTGCACCTCACGACGGCTCAGGCCGCGCCGCAGCAGTTCCTGGGGATTATCCTCCAGTACTTCCTGAATCCGGCTTTCGGGGACACCCGCACCCAAAGCAATCTGGCGGGCAAGTTCTTCGGTCAGGTAATCTCCAGGGGCATGCCCATCACTATTCACTACCAGGCGCGCACCCGCACCCAAAGCACGCTTGACCACCAGACCGTTAGTCAGGCAGTGCCCCTGGCGGTGAGTCACCTCAATGAAGACATCATTTTCCTCAGCCAGATAAGCCTCCTCTTCGGCGAGTAGTCCGGGATGGGCAAGTATATCCACCTGCGGGCAGCTAACCGCCGCCAGATTAGTACCCGGCTCGACGGGCTCGACGATTGTCTCGCCGTGAACTATGACCAGTTCAGCACCGAGGTGGCGGGCGCGGGCAGCCAACTGGGCTATCGCCGAGGCCGGAGCATGGGTTATTTCCACTGCGACCAGACAAGTGAAATCCCAGCGCTCGGCGGCCAGCATAGCGTCGCCGCGCGTTTCCTCGATGGTCCGCTGCATCGTCCCGCTCGCGACATGATCAGTTATGGCCATAGCCGTGTAGCCATTGTGGATGCACCGGCGGATAAGTTCCATCGGCGTCAGAACACCGTCGCTGAGAAATGTATGTGTGTGGAAATCGTACAGCATTTCAGTTGCCTTTCAATATGTCAGATCGCACATCCGTCTGATAATAGCTAAACAACGCACAATCGGCAACAAATACTCGCTACAGCATCCCGGCTGGCCATCTGCTGGCCCGTCAGTTAGTCACCTCGCAACAGCCAGGGCACCACCCGCTGGCTGAGCTGTAATCTGTAGCCGGCATTCTTCAGCAGTGGACCAGCATCCATAACTGCAAGCCGACCATTTTCAAACTCCAAATATCCAGCCGCCAGGTAGGAGCGGCTACCCACCGTAATCAACGGCTCTATACTTCGGCCCCTCACCCGCACTCCGCCAGGGATGTCACCCAACTGCTCAATCGGCCCGCCGGTTGCCTGGGCACTACCCCCCGGGCGGCCCAATGAGCACACGGCTCCAAAGTAAGTGAGCAACTCGCTCAAGTAAACCAGCCGTATCTGCCGATCTGTATGGGCGTGAGCAAGCACCAGCAGAGATCCCCCAGCCGCCACGTATTGATAGACAGCGGCCTGCTCAGGCACGCTGTATTGCCGCCAGGTGCCGAGCACGACCAACTCCGGCCAGCTATACAGGGCCTCGACCAGCGGATCATCCCGACCCGCCACTGCCAGCGCTCTGATGGGCAGACCGCTCTCCTGCAATGCCTGCACCACCACTGCCGTGATCTGGGGCCACTGGTCTTTGGTAGCCTGACAGTCGTAAAGAATGGCGCCCGCGAAATCACGGCTCTCGCGGGGCAAGTCCGTCCTGCCCGCAGGGATCTCGAGGCCAGCCTCAGCCGGGCCAGGCACCTGCACCGCCGGGGCATATGAGGCCAGTTCCGGCAGTTTATCAGACCAGCGAATGCAACGAGCCAGTAGCTCCAGACCGGGTCTGCCGGCATCCCCGTCTGCGCCGGCCAGTACCAGAGAGGCAGGCAGGAGAATTACTCCCCCCTGGCCGTAGACTGTTCCGGTACAGACCAGATTCTCACCCTGGCGAGCGATAGGTACCGTTACCTGGCCCGCGATTGTCATGCGCAGCGAACCGACATCCGGCATATCAAGCTCGGACGCCACGGGCGTTGCATAAAACTCCACGGGCTTCAGGCTGCTTGATACAGGGATAATCTCAATACCGAACGGATTGACGAAGCTGTTAGCCTGCTCAATATGGCGGCGGGACCGACCGATGATCAATATCAGTCCCCCACCCTCCTTGACGAACTGGCGAAGCACTTGCTGTCGCTGCGGATCGCGAATGCTGTCATTGTCGGTTACTATACGGGTCGGCGGCAGGGCGGGCAACTGCCCGGCAACAGACTCAACGGCGTGCATGCCCCGACTTTCCAGCACGCTGACCAGCTCGGCGCTGACAACCGCCAATCTCCCTGCCGAGGGTAGGTCTATTAACACAGTCTCTGCATCCTGGGCCAGGCTGGGCACCGCTGCGACCATGATTACGACCGCGGCAGCAGCCCTCACCAGATGAATTCTATTCACCGTACTCATTCTTATCACTCCGCCCGCTACAGATCGGCCAAATCATCGCCATCTCTGTCTACTATCTTCACCAAAACCTGTCACATTCCTCCCACTTGACTCTTATTGACAGGTACATCCTACGACGGCAGGCTACATTTATGGACCGCTCACCGGCACCAGATGAGCCTGCAGTAATTTGGCTTATTGGCCTGGAGAACAACTGCCACGGGGAACCGTGCTATCTAATGGACGGCGAGGCCATCATTGCCGAAGAGTAAGCGGGGGCTAAAGTATGAGATTGAGCAGTCCGCCGACACCGAGGGCGACCACGACCATAAGTGCCGCAGCCTTGGCCATATCACGAGCTCCAAATTCACGCAGCAGAACGACGAAGGTTGCTACACAGGGGAAGTATACTGCCAGCATTACGCAGGCAATAATAAGCTGCTTCAGACTCAGTCCCAGCGGGGCGAGCATTCCCACGGCGACGTCTTTGCGCAGGAAGCCAATAAGTAGGGCGGCAACGGCGTCAGCGGGCAAGCCCCAGAGTCGGATGATAATCGGGGCAAAGAGCTGGCCCAGAAACTGGATAATGTGAAGCGCATAGAGGATATTCACTACGAATACACCCAGCAATACGAACGGCACTGCCTCGGTGATGAACTGGCGGGTGCGCAGCCAGACCTTCTGCCCGACAGCCCGGAAGTAGGGCACCCGGTAGGGGGGGATCTCAATGAAGATTTCGGGGGATTCACCCGGCAGAGCATGCTTGAATATCAGCGCCAGTACCACCCACAGCACAGCTAGCGTGCCAAACACTGCAAACAGACCAAGTGTGGGATTATCGGACTGGCCCATCAGCCCGACTATCATCGCGGTCTGGGCCATACACGGTACACAGATCGCCATCAGCGTAGCAGCGATGAAGCGCTGTCGCCGGGTTTCAAGAATCCTCGTGCTGAGCGCACCGGGCACGTTGCAACCCAACCCCAGCGCCATTGGAATGATCGTTAGCCCATGGAGCCCCAGCCGGTGGAATATCGTGTCCACAAGTACCCCTAGCCGAGGCAGGTATCCGACGTCCTCCAGAATACTTAGCACCAGGTAAAAGGCGAATACGTATGGCAGAACCGCCGCGAGCGGGACGTACAAGCCAGTGGTAAGCAGGCCCATTGACTCGAAAAACTCTATCTTGCCTCCGATGAGAGAGCCGATGAGTAGCGTATGCCAGAAGCCTCCGGAGCCCAGCACTCCCGACAAACCCATCATCAGCGGCGCCCACACACCGTCGAAAAAGGGATCGAACACATAACCAATAAGTCCTTCCCCGACCAACCTGATGACTGCAAAGCTCAGAAAAGCAACGATGATGGCGAGCGGGATGCCCGTCTCAGGCTTGAGCGAGAGGTCGGCGAGGTGCTCCAGGAAAGTGTGGTGGCGGTGGGTGACGGTCTGCACCTCTTCGACTATGCCACCCAGCACGCTCCAGCGCTGCTCTTCGTCAAACTGGATGCTGCCAGTAGTCGCTTCCTCAAGCCGGGCCACAAGCTGGCTGATGCCCTCCCCGCTGGGAGCGACCGTGGGCACCACCGGCACGCCCAGGCGCTTCTCTAACTTGGCGAGGTCAATCTGAATGCCCTTGTGCTCTGCACAGTCCCACATATTCAATGCGACAATGACCGGCTTGCCGGAATTGAGCAGTTGCAGAGTGAGGTTGAGATTGCGCTCGAGGTTGGTGGCATCAACGACGTTGATGATGACATCGCCCTCTGCCATCATATCGGTGGCCACTTGCTCAGCGGGGGTGGTCGGACCCAGCGTATATGTTCCGGGAACATCAATCACCTCCGCGCGAGTGCTATCCAGCTTCATCCGGCCCTTGGTAAACTCTACTGTTGTACCGGGGTAGTTAGAGACAATCACGTTGGCACCGGTGAGCCGCGAAAAGACGACGCTCTTACCGACGTTGGGATTGCCCATCAGCAGGATCCGCTTCACCCGGGTACCTCGACCATAACGCGGCGGGCCAGGCCAAAGCCCAGGGCCACCTCGGTATTGCCCACTTGAACACTGACCGGGCCGCGGAAGGGCTGGCTGCTTGTTTTGGTGATCGCCGCCCCCCTATAGAGGCCCATCGCTGCCAGCCGCCGCATCATACCGCGGCCGCCTTCCAGCGATATTACTATACCGGTTTGACCCGATGCCAATTCTGCTAATGATACAATCACTGTGAATCGTGGTCCTTAATCAAACAATTGCAAGCTATGATTTATGAAGCTGCTAGCTGGCGGACAAGTGTTGGCTATCGATCTCCTTTTGACACTCTCGACACAGGCCCGTGATCTCCAAGCCGTGCTGATGGTGGTGGAAGTTATGTTCCCGGCAAACACCAATGATAGCGCCTTCGATGGCCGGGCATACGAACTCAATCACCTTGCCACAGCGCTGGCAGATGAGATGCTCGTGGTGAGCAGGGTCACTAACTACCTCGTAGTGGCTGTGATCGTAGCCGTGCTCGACCTCGCGCAGAATGCCCAGCTCAACAAGCGCGGGAATCAGCCGGTATATTGTTGCCCGCGATGCCTCTTCCTGTGTTTGGTCAATAGCTGTAACCAGATCATCCGCGCCAAAATGACCGGGTATTGTCAGTATCTGGCGGACGATTGCCCGCCGCTGCGGGGTCATGCGCAGTTCGGAATGCTGCAGCAAATCCATAACTTCAGCTTCTAACTCTTCGCGATTCATAGTCATCACCAACTGAGACTCAGTCTCATTTAGTATTTAGTATATTCAATATACCAACAATTGTCAAGGCCGTAGGCAAAAATAGCGCTTGGGGCTCAGACAAAGTGCTAAGACCTTGACGAAATCGCCATTTTCGAATACGCTGTCTATACATACTTGATACCGCAACCACAATCCCAGGAGATAACCAATGGAGGATTTGCAGAGACGTGCTGATACTCTGATTGAGGCCCTCCCCTATATTCAGCAGTGGGCGGGCAAGACCATTGTTGTCAAATACGGCGGCGCGGCAATGACCGACCCGCAGATGCAGGACAACGTTGCCCAGGACCTCGTGCTGCTGCGCTATGTCGGGATCAACGTGGTCGTCGTGCATGGTGGGGGCCAGCGGATTAGTGAGATGATGAAACGTCTGGGCATCGAGCCCAAGTTCGCCGGCGGCTTGCGGGTGACCGACGCTGAAACGATGGAGATCGCCCAAATGGTGCTGGTCGGCGATGTCAATCAGCAACTGGTCTCTTTGATTAACGCCGCCGGGGGGCGGGCTGTGGGCCTGTCGGGCCAGGATGGCAGTATGATCATCTCACGCAAGAAGGAAAGCGGCGAGGATGATCTGGGCCTCGTGGGGGAGATCGTGAGTATCGACACTGAAGTCATCTATACCTTGACTGAGGCAGGCTTCATACCGGTAGTTTCCTCTATCGGCGGGGACGGTGATGGGCAAAGCTACAATATCAATGCTGATACCGTCGCCGGCCAGCTAGCCTGCGAACTGCAGGCGGTGAAACTCGCCACCCTCAGCGATATAGCCGGCCTGCTGGAAGACCCCGACGATCCGACCACGCTGATTAGTGAGTTGACCACCAGTGAGGCGAAGGCGCTCATCGCCGACGGAGATGTA
>JALGTD010000175.1 GCA_029821515.1 Candidatus Zipacnadia bacterium
GCTGCTTTTCGGCGGCATCGGTCTGTTCTTCCTAATTCCCTGCCTAATCATCATTCTGGGACTGGGCTATCAACGGCGCTTGCAAGTTCTGTGGATATTCCCTGGTCTGTTTGTACTGGAGTTGGCGATCCTGTGGATTGCCTTACCCCGGTATCTGCTGCCGGTGCTGCCGATTGTCACAATTAGCGCAGCCGCGGGGGGTATGGTAGTTGCCCAGCGCCTGTATCAAATCCGCAGGCGTGCGCAGGCCGCCTTCGGTGTGGTTGTATTGCTTGTAGCATCTCTGGGGGTAGGTGGATACGGCTATTGGCGAGCAAACCAGCAGCAAGCAGATCCTGCGTTGGGCGCGCATATCAATGCGGCCCGCTGGATGAAAAGCGGTTTGCCTTCAGGTACTGTGGTAATGGCGCACTATCCGTATGTAACGCATTTTTATAGCGACCGCCCCGTGGTGCAGATTCCGTTTGACAGTGCAGAGGCGATCAGGCATATCTGGGAGCATTATGGAGTGCATGCACTGGTGGTGCCGACGGCTTTGCCCAAGCCCCAGTGGGCTGAGGCCCTGCCCCAGAAGGAGCTATTGCAACTGGTTACTCAGGCTGGGTGGGAGCCGGTGTACCGAAACGGGGGGGTCGTAAGGAACTGCTTCAGGCGCTGCTGGCCGGCGGCCAGGTCCGGAGTTGGCTCAGTGTTGAGGATAATGATTACCCCACCGGCGCCGCGTGGGCCTGTGAACACCTTCCAGCCCTGATATGTCCAATTACTGGTGGTGCCGCCGGGATGGCAAAAGGCGAATGCCGCCAGGCGATACTGGTCATTCTTGGTCACCCGCAGCAGGCGGGCGTGGATGGGGCCGGAGGTCGGTGAGTTCGCTGGGGGAGATACCTGGATGGGATCATCAGTGACAATCAGCCAGCCCTGTGCTGGGAAGCAGCTTACCGGCGAATGAACGTTGCGCCAGTGGGTGCCGTAGATTAACGAAACGGTGACCCAGCCATCTGGGCCGGTGTAGAGGCGTTCCAGCATCTGCTCGGCGCCCAGATACTTGCGGATGAACTCGTCAACTTCACGGGATTGGCCCTGGTAGCCGGCAATCTCCATAGGCAGCGTGGCGAAATCGGGTTCATAGGCGGCCGGGGCGGCACTTATGGCGCGAAGGCCTTCTACCGCTGCGGCAGTGAGCACCAGTATCATTATCGCCGTTAGATATCTTCGCGTAATTGGAGACATCATAGCATCCTCCCCACGGCGAACAGCCCGGCTAATCCAAACAGGAAGACAATGATTCCGGAGACACTGTGGAAGAAGCCTTCAGCCGTAGCCGGGCCGATGGTTGTGCCCAGAATGTTAGCTAACAGCGCTACGGGAAAAGCACAGGCAAATAGCAGAAGCTTCTTCCACAGTGGTGCGACTACCAGATAAGCAAGAAGGGCGGCCAGTGCCGTCATAGCAATTGTTGACTTCAGCCCGCTGCACGGGATAGCAACCTCAAAGGTGTAGATTGGCGTGTGGATAAGGGTGCCTTCGATGTCGACGATCACCCCGATGGCCACCACCGCATGTCCGGCCAATTGCGCTGAGAATAGTTGGAGCGGCTGGGCGACCTGCTCGACCAGGATTCGGCCCAGGGGCACCATAAACACCAGAAAACTGATAGGGAAGAACAGCACCAGGCCCCAATTGCGCCCTCCCAGCCATATAACTAGCCCGAAGATCGTAGCAACCAGGGCAAAGCCGGAGGGGAAATGGACATCGGCGAAGCTGGCGGCAAGATGCAGTAGCAGCGCCCCGACAAGTATTGTTATCCCCCAACTGAAGTTCTCGCGAGGCAACCGGGAGAGCTTCTCGCGCAGCCGCCAGATCAGATAGCCACTAATGATCGGGATCAGAAAACCGTGTCCATAGTAGGAGCTGTCCCACCAGCGTTCCACCATCCAGATCATATAGTGAGCATAGGCCAGCAGTACGGCCGCGGCTAAGACGACTAACTGGATTTGAGAGAGAGGTCGGTCGACTACTTGTTCGCCTGTAGCGCGGTAAGTTTGATTGGCTGGCGAAGTCTTCATAGCTAGTCGGTGTTGTTAGAGGACGACGAGCTGTGGCTGCGCTTGACCTTGCCCGATGAGTGCCTTCGCCAGCGGCGCCAGAAGCCTTCGCGGAATAGATAAACTACAGCTCCCAGGGCAGCTCCGGCTGCCAGGACCGCTATCAACGGTACCAGTCCCCCGCCCTTCTCGGCAAGTTCACGCCCCAGTGCAGCCAGTGCTGTCCAGATTGTTGCTAAGGCCAGGCCTAATCGCTGGATCAGCGAGTCGGGCAGTTGCTGGCCTGTGGATAGGCTGTGGCTGGCTAGCCCGGTGATGACCAGATTGAGCACAGAAGCCAGGAAGAGGGCCAGGAAACTGCCGACGAGGGCGAACTTGAGCAGCTTTTTCCAATCTGGCCGCTTCGATTTGGACTTACGCCGGACCCGCCAGCTACCTGACCAATCGGCGCCGCAGTACGGGCAGACTTTGGCTGTTACCGGAATTTCGGCACCGCAGTAGCAGGTGCGCACCTGTTTGCGCCCACAGTAGGGACATATCTGCACCCCGCTGTCCAGGATAGCGCCGCAGTGGTAACATTCTTGCTGTGTGTCAGCATCAGTAGCCAATGTCTTGTATCACGCTCACTCGCCTACATCTGGAATCGATGGTTCGAGTTGCTCAGAGATGGTTGGAGCAGCCCGGGGAGTCTTGTGGAATAGTACCCAGGTTCCGTCACCAATTCGCTTCCAAACGACGAATCCATAGTACGGTGCTACCTCTCGGGCTATTGCTTGTCGCCACAGGCCTGTCCACTCTTGAGTACGTTCGGGTACTTGGTTGCGAGCTACCCCTGGAGTCAGCAATATCCACGGAATCTGGCCAATCCGGTCTTGTATCCGCTGAAGATCTCCAGCGGTCTTGGGCAGCCATATAGCGGTCATGTCATTATGCCATGCCAGCAGCCAGGGTTGGTCACTTATTATCGGCTCGCCGCCCAGCTCTTTTGCCGCGCGTGCCCAATCTTGACTCTGCTCTATTGCTGGCACCTGGTCGGGACGGTGGCGGACGCTGATAGCGAATAGCAGCGGGGTAGTATGTAGTACAAGGAGTACTCCTACCGCTAGGGCAGTATAGCGGCGTTTTTCGCGGGCCCCAAAGTCCTGGACCAGAGGCAACACAATTCGATAGAAGAAGCCGGCTGCGATTAAAGTGACGACAGGAGCCAGTGGATACAGCAGCCGCGGGGCCGGGGCGACAGCCAGCAGCATAAACAGCATCAACACAAAGATGCTGTAAAGCAGGTATCTAAGTCGTTCAAAGTCTTTTGTACTCAACGGCGCCAGCACAGCAACAAGAAAGAAGGGCGTGACGTATACGCCTGCCACTCGCGCCAACACACCGTAGAGATTGCCAATGCCGGCGCGGAACTTCTCGTAGATTTCCACCGGATGGATCAGAACGTAAGTAAGCGGGCCAGTGAGCTTTTCCGGCAGCGAACGATGCAAGGTCATGCCAGGGTTTGTTCGGGTATTCATTGTAATCTCATACCAGCGCCAGGTGAAGAAGGGGTTGCCACTAACCCGGAAAGTCCGGTAACACCACGGCGATATCGTAAGTAGGAAGATAGCGACAACCACCAGGACGACCTTGATTCGCTCGTGGCGCTGGGTGGTGAAGTACAGATAGATCAGTACCGGGATGAGCACCGCCGCCCAGATATACTTGGTCAGGTAAATGAGCGCCAACAGTAGGCCGGTGGCCCCGGCCAGAATCAAGTGGTAGTCGCGGTGCCGGGCATATTGGTACAGGATCATAAACAGAGCAATGAACCACAGTGATAGCAGGCATACTTCCAGGCCGGAGATAGCATATCCCAGTATCTCAATATTGGTGAAATGCAGGCCCGCTGCCAGCCACGCGGCTCGCTGGTCGAAGATCCAACAGGTAAACAGGAAGACAAGCGGGACAGTAAGTAGGAAGGGGATTCCGCTGGCCAGCGCTGCCGCCCGGTCGTTGGTGCCGATCAGTCGCATAATCAGGGAAGTAAACCAGGGATGGAGGGGGGGATAGCTAAGGTCGGGATGATGTGCCAGACTGGAATTGCGCAGAAGGCTCAGCGGTTTGATGAAGTTAGTGGTGAATCCTTCGCCCTGGGCCAGATTCTGGGCGATTTGGGCGTAGTCCATGGCGTTTTCATTGGTAAGGCCGTGAAACTGGCCGGCCATGAAGATCAAATAGAGGAATATTAAAGCCAGGGCTATGAGAGCGTAGGTAATAAGGCGGGGAGCTCGCTGTTGCCACGTTATGTTTGCTCTCATTATTAGCTCTCCCGGAGCTGAAGTAGGTTTGTTTTTGGCTGTTTTCGCGCTGGCTGGGTTATCCCGGCCCTGTCAAGTTCAAGTGACCTGCCAGAGGGAAACAGAGCCATATTTGGCTTTACCCTCAGGCTTGTAGGCCGGTGGGGTTTGTGCTCACTGACGTGGCTCAATGAACAGTTTGATAGCCGTCCGCTCATTATCGTCTATGGTTACATCAATGAAGGCTGGGTAGCAGAGTAAGTCTATCCCTGATGGCGCCAGGAAACCACGGGCAATCGCCAGCGCCTTAATGGCCTGGTTGAGAGCGCCCGCCCCGATGGTCTGCACTTCGCAGGAGTTCTCTTCTCTAATCGTGCCGGCTATGGCTCCCGCGACCTTGTTGGGATCGGATTTGGACCCTACTCTGAGCAGGCTCATCGCTACTCCCCCTTTGTGTGATGTCTTGTGCAGATGTGAATTATCGTAATGGCAGTGATACTGTCTATGATTGCTCTGCAATTGCCGCTACTGGCGTACCTGGCTTGAGTTGCGATGCCAATATTTCGTAATGGTCACAATTGCTACTGTGGTCTGTTGCGGAATATTGCTATTCGTAAGTGATATCTATTCGCTGTATTGTCTGGGCGAGCCCGGTTTGGAGATTACATTCTATCACTACGCCTGATATTAGACAAGGCCCTGTCTTGGGTACAACGAATTGCTGAGGCCGACCGGTGAGAAATTTCTTGATGATGATCTGCTTGTCAACACCAATAACAGTATCGCGCGGGCCAGTCATTCCACAGTCGGTGATATAGGCTGTGCCCCCCTCCAGGATCTTCTCATCGCTGCTCTGGACGTGGGTGTGGGTGCCGAGTACGGCGGTCACACGTCCATCCAGGAAGTAGCCCATAGCCTGCTTCTCAGAGGTGGCTTCGGCGTGGAAGTCTACTACGATCAAGTCTG
>JALGTD010000176.1 GCA_029821515.1 Candidatus Zipacnadia bacterium
GCCATCCTGGCGTCGGCGGCAATAATCATATTTATGGCAATCGCTTTGCCTATTCACGATGTAGGCAGCGCTGCTGACATCATGTTCCTGATGTTGTTCCTCCAGGTTAACGTGGTGGTCATTACGATGCGGCGCCGTCGCCCTGACCTGAAGCGTGGCTTCGTTGCCCCGCTGCTCCCCTACATCCCGATCGCGGGGATCATCACCCAGTTCTTTCTGGCCATCAACCTGTTCCATTTCAGTTGGATTGCCTGGGTATTTGCCCTGGGCTGGATAGGGATCGGCTTTATTCTCTACTACCTGTATATGAAGCCGCACGAACGCCGCGAACGCCATCTGAAAGCGCCGATCGTCTTCGAACGCGTGCCACCGGACTACGAAACCTATCAGGTGCTGGTGCCAGTGGCCAATCCCGAGCATATGGAGAATCTGCTGCTGACCGGCGCGGCCCTGGCGGATCGATTCGACGGCGATATCACCGCACTGAATGTGATTACCGTGCCGGGTATCCTGCCGGTTGAAGAGGGTACGCGCTTTTTGGGCTCAGCCGAGAAGATCCTCAATGCCGCCCGGCAGATGGGGGAGGAGCTGGGATTATCCATCCGCACGGTAGCCCGGGTCGGCCACCACATCCCTCGGGCGATTTTCAATACTATTGAGGACGATGAAGTTGATATGATGGTGCTGGGCTGGCGGGGCTGGACGGCTGAATCGCAGTGGGTTATGGGCACCACTCTCGATCCGACCATCAGCCAGGCTAATTGTGACATAGCAGTGTTGAAAGCACTTGGGCCAATACGCGAGGTCAAGCGCATTCTGGCTGGTGTGACTGGCAGTCCCCAGAATCCCCTGGTTGTCGAGGCTGCTGGAGCCTTTCAGCATTTCTTCGACGCCGAAGTCACCTATGCCCACGTAAAGCGCTCTGGCGAAGAGATCAATGATGGCCTGCGGCAAAGGTATCTGGACAACGAAGATGAAGAGGCGCGTCTGCCCCTTCAATTCTGGGAGGCCCGCTCGCCGGCGGCTGAATTAGTGCGGCGATCGGCAGACTATGATCTGCTCATCCTGGGGTCAGCACGCGAGTCGGCTCTGCAGCAGTTGACCTTCGGCTCGCTCACCCAGACCTTGGCCAAGCATGCTAAGTGCTCGGTACTGATGGTCAAGAAAGGCCCCGGTCCGCTCAAGGCGCTTGCTCGCGAGATGTTCCGACCTCTGGAAGACGACGAGCGAACTGAGGTCATTCTGCCCGAAGAAGAATAGCGGACCGAAAATAGCGTTGCAATTGTTACTCTTGCTGCTTAAGGCTGTTCAGTGTCTGCAGCCCCCTTCGCCTCACTGTCTTTGCTAAGGGCTCTGCAAAGTTGCCGCAGTGGGGTCTTTTTGCTATAATACTGCTGGTGGACAGGCTGTTATGTAGCATTATTTGCAGCTTATGTCGGAGCAGTGACTACAGCTGGGATATCAAGATGATAGATCTGCAATCAGTAGGTGTTAGGTATCCCGATGGCACTGAGGCGCTACGGGATATTGACCTACACATTGAGCGGGATGGATTTGCCTTCATCACTGGTCCTTCAGGAGCAGGCAAGTCCACGCTCCTGGGGCTGGTCTACCGCAATATTGTGCCGACTGCGGGAAAGGTGGTGGTTGATGGTCAGGACGTGGCCAAGCTCCATCCTGGGCGAGTACCCTTCCTGCGTCGTAAAGTTGGGGTAGTTTTCCAGGAATTTCAACTGCTACCTCGTAAGACAGTGTGGGAGAATGTCGGGTTTGCTTTGGACGTTGTTGGCGCCGGTCGGCGGGAGAAATACCACAAGGTGCCAATCAGTCTGGAGCTGGTTGGTTTAGCTGAGAAGGCGGACGCTTTCCCTCATCAGCTTTCCGCGGGGCAGCGCCAACGGGTGAGCATTGCCCGTGCTCTGGTCAATGGGCCGCCTATCCTGCTGGCTGACGAACCCACTGGTAATCTGGATCCAGATACCTCCTGGGAAATTGTTCAGCTTCTGCTTAACATCAACCAGCAGAATACGACGATGATTGTGGCTACCCACGACCGAGAGGTCGTAGATCGCACCAATTGTCGCGTCGTCCAGCTCCTGCAGGGATACGTCGTGCGCGATGCCAAGGAGGGCGGCAAATACGATGCGCCTTAGCACCGTTGAATTCCTGCTCAGTGAAGGCTGGGAGGCGGCGGTACGCAATGGCCTGGTGACGCTGGCGGCTATTTCTAACACTGCCGTTGCCCTGCTCATACTGGGTAGCCTGGTGCTGTTTGGTATCAACGTTGAGCATATGGCGGCTTTGCAGGCCCAGGCGGCGGTGATTACGATCGAACTGGAAGAGGATGCCGATAGCGGCGAAGTGGAAAAGATGCTTTGGGCTAATCCACTGGTCGGTGGGGTTCAATTCGTCAGCAAAGAAGAAGCACTCCGCCGCACGGCGGAGAGTGTTGGCCTGGATGCCGAGCTGCTGCAGATCGACACCGGCGATGAACCGCTTTTCGCCAATCCGCTACCTGATTCATTCATCGTCAGGACAACCGACCCACAAGACATCCCGCAAGTGGCCAGGGAAGCCGGGCAGATCAAGGGCGTCGCCATGGTACGCTACGCTCAGCAGCTCACCGAGAAGTTGCTGGCTCTGGCCCAGGGAATAAGGATATCCGGAGTTGTGGTGGGTATGCTAATGGCAGTGGCCACTCTGATGGTCATTAGCACAACCATCAGATTGACTATCTATGCGCGCCGCCAGGAAATCCGGATAATGCAACTGGTCGGCGCCACCAACTGGTTCATACGCGTCCCGTTTATCATCGAGGGAATCCTGGATGGCCTGGCAGGTGGGGCAGTTGCCGCGGCGATTCTGCTGCCTATATATAGCTATGTGCAGGACTATGTAGGGAAGAATCTGCAGTTTGTTGACTTGATATATTCGCCTGAAGCACTGTTGATATTTGGCCTGGGGCTGGTGTTGTGTGGTATATTGTTTGGTGCTGCCGGTAGTCTAATGGGCCTGCATCGCTATGTGCGTCCGGCCTAGCTATACGGCCGGTGCACCTGGATTGAAGCGGCTGAGCTTGTTTTTCAGTTCGTGCCGGGGAATCAGGGGAAGGCTGGTCCTGGTAGGAGAACCCCGGGCCGACTTGATGCGTCCAATACTTAAATGGGCTAGAGCAATATGCATAACTGTTTGATGAGAAGAACTTCGCTTATCACAATCTGTGTATTGCTGCTGGCAGGCAGCTTTCAGCTACCAGCTCAGGCCACCAGCCTGAGTGAGTTGCGCAACAAGCTCAACAGCTATCTGTCGCGGCAAAGGCAGGTCACGAGGCAACTGCGGTCGATCAAAGGTGAGCAGCAGGAGGTCCGCAGCGGCTTGATTTCTGCTCAGAAGCAACTGGCCGAAGCGCAGGCTAGACTGCGCGAGGCTGAGGCCCAGTTGCGTAAGACTAAGCAGCATATCGCCGAAACTGAGCAGGAGTTGGCGGAGACGAAGGCGCGGCTCGACAAGCACGAGGCCGAAATGCAGCAATATCTGCTGGCGTTGTACCGCGCCGGCGAGCCCACCTATCTGGAGGTGGTCTTCCGGGCTACCTCGTTTGAGGATTTTGTCACTCGAGCGGAATTCACCCGACGGTTGGCCCAGCGCGACGAGGAGTTGCTGACGGCGCTGGTCAGTGAGAAGCAAGCTTATGAGAGCAAGCACGCTGAACTGCTGGTACTGCGGGCGCGCCAGGAAGATCTCCGGGCGCAGATCAAGCAGGAACAGGATAAGATAAAGGTGCACGCGGCGGCAGCCCAGCACGAACTGAAAGAAGTTACCCAGGATCGCGCTGCCGCCGAGCAGATGCTGGCGCAGATGCAGCAGGAGTCGCGGCAGATCGAGCAGATGCTTGCCCGATTGCAAGGCGGCGGTCAGAGTTACTCGGGGAGCTGGAGCGGCAGCCTGAAGTGTCCGATCTGGGGCAGCTATCGGATATCCAGTCGTTATGGATGGCGCATCCATCCGATTTTGCATACGCGGCGTTTCCACGATGGGGTGGATCTGGCCTGTCCTACTGGCACGCCCAT
>JALGTD010000177.1 GCA_029821515.1 Candidatus Zipacnadia bacterium
CCTGGTCACGCTGCTTTCGGGAGGACTGGATTCGGTCGTCGCCACCAGCTCAGCTAACCGCGAGCACGAGATAGTCCTGGCGCTGACCTTCGACTACGGGCAGTATGCCGCACCGCGTGAGATTGCCGCTGCCCAGCAGATTGCTAAGACTCTGGACATCCAGCACGCCGTGATTGCGCTGCCCTGGCTGGAGCAGATAACGCACAGCGCACTTGTCGCGGACGAGAAGCAGATTCCCCCAGCCGATCCCGAATCACTGGATGACCCGCAGGCCGCTGCCGCGACCGCTCAAGCTGTTTGGGTGCCCAACCGCAACGGCATCTTTCTTAACATTGCCGCCGCCTACTGCGAAGCGCTGGACTGTGCGGGGATTGTCTGCGGCTTTAACGCTGAAGAGGCGACCAGCTTCCCCGACAATAGCCACGAGTTTATGCAGGCTGCCGAAGAGTGTTTTGCCTATTCGACTCAGTACGGCTTGCAGGTGATCTCACCAACTGTCGAGCTAAACAAGTCCCAGATCGTTAAGCTTGGCTACGAAATCGGCGCGCCGCTGCACCTGATCTGGAGCTGTTACCGGGGCGGTGACAGTCACTGCTGGAGCTGCCCGTCATGCGTGCGCCTGCGGCGGGCACTGGAAAGCTCAGGCTACTGGGAGCGGTGGCAGCGCGAACGAGCAGTACCATAATTGATGGGGGCTGAGGCGGGCTGGCCCAACAGTTGCCATAGGAGGAGTCCGCCGGTAGAATACCGAATACTCTGTTGAAATTGTCAGATACTGCCATACTGACCAGGAAAGGGTGACCGTGATGAGGCAGATAACCGTCGTCCTGCTGGCTGCTGGGCTGATTGTCATACTTATCAGCACAGCAGTCGCAATGACCCACACGCCGGAGCAAGATGGGCCTGACCGCTACTGGGCGGGCTGGTACGACAACTACGAGCAGCCGCCCGAGCTGCGCACCTACCACCGCAACAGCTTCTACCCCGAAACGTACCGGCATGGCCGGCTCAACCGCTATCCCGAGACCAACTGGGGCTGGGACGGGCCTAATATGTATCGGTACTATCGTTTCGGCGACCGCGACAGCGTGCCGATGTTTCGGTAAACACAGCCGGAGCCGGACAGGTGCCAAGAGCTTCTTATTGACATCAACTCGAAACCAGCCCATACTGGAGCGCAGACTTCTGTGGGATGCCCAGGGCAGCAGATGCGTTCGCGGTGGAAGGCTATGTCAATGTCGGGGTAGGGCGTGGTTGAAGTGTGACCAAAGCTTGCACAAATCCCCAAGTTCGTTCTGATTCTTCTAATCACGCTCCTGGTTGAGGTCGTCATGCTCTTTCTGTTTCTAAGCACCTCAGACGTCTTGGGGCTGCCTCTGTCTGTGCTGATCTTTGGGGTTTTCTTCCTGGGGATATTCGTCGCCGCTCTGTGCGCGTGGGAACAAAACCAGCGGAAGACCCAGCCACTGAGGAAGCGATAACTCAGCAATGGCCGCGCTGTCCCGCGGCCCAGAGACGTGAAGGGCCCGATGATCGCGAAGTTGCATCAGTTCATACCAGTTACCGCAGTATTTGGATCTGGTGCTACAATGTGGCCTCGAGTCTTGCGATGGTCTCCGCGCGGGAAGTGGTTGGAGTGTGTCAAGCAGAACGCAGGGAGCTATAATGTGAGACCCGGTTACTGTACCAGCACGGCCAGTAAACACGTCCTTGACACCGGCAGTAGAAATGACTTGGGAAGGAATCAGCCGATGACGATCGAGCGTGACAAGCTGATAGAGATGTTGCGAGTGATGCAAAGCATTCGTGCCTTCGAATGCAAAGCCCGGGAGCTGTACGAAGAGAATCGTAAGCAGGACTGGAATGAGCTCCGCGCGACAGGCACCATGTTTTGCGCGGTTCATTCCTCTGAAGGCCAGGAGGCTGTGGCTGTGGGTGCGTGTGCTGCGCTGAACCCCGACGACTACATAATAAGCACTCACCGAGGCCACGGCCACTGCATCGCCAAAGGCGCTGACATGAAAGCGATGATGGCTGAACTGATGGGCAAGGAGGGTGGAATCAGCAAGGGCCGGGGCGGGTCCATGCACATGTTTGACCCGGAAGTGGGCTTGCTGGGCTCAAACGGCATCGTCGGTGGTGGGACACCGCTGGCTTTGGGGGTAGCCTTTGCCTCTCAGTATCGCGGCACCGATGAGGTAACGTTGTGCTTCTTCGGTGATGGAGCTGCCTGTGAGGGCACCTTCCACGAATCGCTGAATCTAGCCGCACTTTGGACACTGCCGGTAGTCTTCGTCTGCGAGAATAACGAATACGCGGTGACAATATCGGCGGAGGACAGTGTGGCGGGCCCTGATATTGGCGACCGGGCCTCCGCCTATGGTATTCCAGGGGAGGTTGTGGACGGTAATGACGTCTTAGCCGTTCATGAGGCAGTGGCCAAAGCGGTGAGCTGGGCCAGGGAAGAGGCGGGGCCGTCACTGATCGAGTGCAAGACCTGGCGATGGCATGCTCACTGCACCGGCCTGCCCGACCGGCGAGATCCCGACGAGATCTATCACTGGACCCAGGAGCGTGATCCTCTGCCTCGTTTCGAGCAATATCTGCTTGGTCAGCAAATCATAACTGACGCTAAGCTGGCACAGATGCGCAAGGAGACAAATGAGGCGGTGGAAGAGGCGGTGGCGTTCGGTGAAGCGAGCAATTGGCCCGACCCCACTACAGTTGCCGAATACCTTTGGGCCTGAACCTGGATATAGGGAGCTGAAGAATGAGAGAAATCACCTTTGTAAAAGCCATGAACGAGGCAATGGTGGAGGAAATGGAGCGCGATGAAACGGTCTTTCAGATTGGCGAGGACATTGCCCGCATGGGCGGGATATCTGGAGCCACTAAGGGCCTGATCGCACGCTTTGGCGAGAAGCGCGTACGCCAGGCGCCGCTGTCGGAGGCCGCCTTTGTGGGGCTGGCGGTGGGCGCGGCCATGGCCGGATTGCGCCCGGTGGTGGAGGTGATGTATGTCGATTTCGTCACCGTATGTATGGATCAGATTGTCAACCAGGCTGCCAAGCTGCGCTATATGTCTGGTGGTCAGGTCAAAGTCCCCCTGGTTATCAGGACTCAGGGCGGGGGATGCAACGCGGAAGCCGCCCAACACTCGCAAAGCCTCGAAGCCTGGTTTACCCACGTGCCGGGACTCAAAGTGGTAATGCCCGCCACCTGCGCTGATGTCAAGGGGTTGTTAAAGTCAGCCATTCGTGACGATAATCCGGTCATCTTCATAGAGCACAAGCTCTTGTATCCAACTACGGGTGAGATTCCCGAAGGCGAGTACACGATACCCCTGGGGCAGGGCGAGGTCAAGCGAACCGGCGAGGACATCACACTGGTGGCGACTTCCCTCATGGTTCATCGAACGCTGGTTGCCGCAGAGACTCTGGCTGATGAAATCAGCGTCGAAGTTATTGACCCTCACACACTGGTCCCCCTCGATATGGACTGCATCAAGGCTTCCGTACAGAAAACCGGACGCCTTCTGGTGGTCCAGGAGGCCTGCACTCGGAGCGGCTTTGGCAGCGAGATTGTACGGCGAATCGCCGAAGAGGCCTTTGATGATCTTTGTGCCGCACCCCGGGTCCTTGGAGCGGCCAACCTGCCCAAGCCTTACAGTGGCAAGCTGGAGATCGAGACTATTCCCTGGGAAGCAGACATAGTTGAGGCGATAAGAAACATGGTCGCGTAGTCATAGCTGCGGAGTTATAAAGTACAAAGCCGCCTCCGGAGAGTGAGGACTATGGCCAAGATTGACTTCAAGAAGGCTCTCAAGCACCTCTACCGCCCGTCAGCAAAAGAGCTTGCCCTCGTTGACGTCCCCGAGATGAACTTCCTGATGATTGATGGGGCGGGCGACCCCAACACTTCTCAAGAGTACCAGGAGGCCATCGCGGCGCTCTACCCCGCGTCCTTCACGGGCAAGTTCGCCGTCAAGAAGGCCCAGGGCGTTGACTACGTCGTCCCGCCACTGGAGGGCCTGTGGTGGGC
>JALGTD010000178.1 GCA_029821515.1 Candidatus Zipacnadia bacterium
GTGGTCTTACCGTGATCTACGTGCCCAATCGTCCCGATATTTAGATGGGGCTTGGTCCGCTCAAATTTCTCCTTGGCCATGGCCAAAATACCTCCTAGGTGTTCGCAGTTGCCGCCGCTGTGTCAAAAAGATATGCATTCCATATATACCTACGGACGATGCCATGGAGCCCACGATCGGAGTCGAACCGATGACCTTGTCCTTACCAAGGACACGCTCTACCTCCTGAGCTACGTGGGCCCACTCCGTTGGTGGTGGAGGGGGGAGGATTTGAACCTCCGAAGGCAATCGCCGGCAGATTTACAGTCTGCTCCCTTTGGCCGCTCGGGCACCCCTCCGCGGGTAATCCGTACTTGCTATATCACAGGGGACGCCCTGGTACATCCGGGCGTCCCTAAGTACAACCTACATATTATAACTATTTAGGACGCTGGAGTCAAATAGTGGAGCCGACGGTCCGATTCGAACGGACGACCTGGTCATTACAAGTGACCTGCTCTACCTCTGAGCTACGTCGGCTTGGCAGTGCAGTTTCTGGCCCAGACCGGTTGCATCTGTTCAGTTGGTTATTTCGGCAGGGGTCTGCCCGACGATCTTCTTCTTCGCCCGCTGCAGGGCGTTGTCAATCTGCTTTACATTGCAGCCAAGCTGCTGGGCAATATCCTGATATTGGTCCCCGCCCATGTAACTCACCAGCGCGTGCCACTCGAACTGTGACAGGGCGCGCACGGCCAGTTGACGAATGTCGTCCCAGATATCGCGGCTGATTATAATCCGTTCCGGGTCACTGCTGTTACCATCAGCCAGCATCTGGCCCAGGACGGTAAGTCCCTCGCTACTGCTGACCGGCTCAGCAATAGAAATAGATGAATTAAGCAAAGTGTGCTTGTGGCGGGTTGCTGCCTTCAGGGCGCTTATTATCTGACGGCGGATACAAAGCCGAGCGAAGGAGCCGAAGCTCATGCCAGTCTCCGATGAATAGTCGCGTACCGCCTTGTAAAGACCGATCATTCCCTCCTGGACGACATCCTCTGCATCAGCACCAGCCCAGAAATAGTCCCGAGCGCTTGCCTCGACCGCCGGCCGATACCTGTTCAGCAGATGCTCCATCGCCTCGCGGCCCTCGTTCTGGGCCAACAATGCTACTTGGTCATCGCTGAAGCGGGTTAGCTCCACAGCCGAAAGCGAGTCGCTGCACTCGGTCATACCTGCTATCCTCCGCCACGGGCACTAGTCCAGATGGCAATAACGCAACCGATGAACTGTGCGTCACCGCCGGGCGGGAGCGTGGCAGCCAAGCAGTTGTATGAAGTTGCCCCGGCCGGCGTGGGAACCGATCGGTCCTGCTAAACTCGGTAAGATGGCAGCCGTTGGAACTCTAAGCTATCCGGCCTCCAATTTTCTAATAGTATACGATCTCATAGCCCAGAAGTCAAGCTTGTTACGCTATCGTTTGGGCTAGCGGATGGCGTAAACCAGGGGGCTGTACTGCTGTGGTTGGTTGACAGCAGCATCGGCCCAGACTACAATCTTTTGCAATCAGCGAGTTGCCAAGGAGAGATACTTTATACATGCTAAGTTTACGCGAGCACCTGGGTTCAGTCACTATTGCCCTGCCCGCGCCACTTGCCTGGCGGTATGCGACAGGGATTGTCGTGCTGGCTGCGGCTAGTGCTGTTGCCGCCCACATCCGAATTCCACTTCCGTTCAGCCCGGTGCCGATTACACTGCAGACCGGCGTAGTTCTGGTGGCCGGCGCGACTTTGGGTACTGCTGTTGGCGGGGGCAGTCAGATACTCTATATGGCCGTTGGCCTGCTTGGGGCGCCGATTTTCGCGGCTAGCGGCGGATTTGGTGGTCCTACTGTTGGCTACCTGATCGGCTTTGTGCCGGCGGCGATGCTGGTCGGCTGGGCGGCTCGCGGCGGCTGGCGACTACCGAGACTGGCCGGAGGGATGCTGGCAGCAACAGCGTTGATATACGCTTGCGGCGTCGTGGGTCTGGTTTTCACGACGGGCCTCGGCTGGTCGGCAGCAATCACCACCGGTGTGCTACCTTTCCTGGCTGGTGATCAAGCTGGTGTGAAGACCAATAGTGTGGTAATATCCTCGCCGTGGTTCTGTCCAGGGAGGTAACAGAAAGTGTCACGGCTCAACTTGACGGGAAAAGTGGCAATTATTACAGGAGGAGCGTCCGGCATCGGCAAGAGTATTGCCACGGCCCTTGCGAAAGAGGGCGTTAGCCTGACCATCGCTGACATTGATGCAGAGGCCGCCCGCGGCACCGTTCAGCAGCTTGAGCAGGTCAATCCCGCCGCTACATATATCCCTATTGAGACCAATGTGACCGATGCTGCAAGCGTGGCGGCAATGGTTGAGGGCACGCTGGAGCAGTTCGGCAAGATTAATATACTGGTCAATAACGCCGGGATCAATGTGCCCAGATTACTGGTAGACCCCGCCGGTAAAGAAGAGCTGGACGAGGCGACCTTTGATAAGATCACGGCGGTAAACCAGAAGGGTATCTTCCTGTGTTCCCAGGCGGTAGCGCGGGAGATGATAAGCAGGGGAGAGGGCGGCGTGATAGTCAATATGGCTTCCGAGGCGGGGCTGGAAGGCTCCGAGGGGCAGAGCGCTTATGCGGGAACTAAGGGCGCGATCTACGCCTATACCCGTTCCTGGGCCAAGGAACTGGGCAAGTATGACATTCGAGTGGTCGGCTGTGCGCCGGCCATTCTTGAAGCCACCCCCCTGCGCAGTGTTGACTACGAGCAAGCACTGGCTTATACTCGGGGAATAACAGTAGAAGGACTGCACGAGTCCTACGAAGAAGTTGCCGTGCCGCTGGGGCGAGTCGGCCGTCTGGACGAGGTCGCCGATCTGGTCTGTTTCCTGGCCTCAGATATGGCCAGCTACATTACCGGTACTGTGGTAAATATCTCCGGCGGCAAGTCCCGAGGCTGATAGCACGCCCTGTTAGTGCGTATGTCCTCTCGCTGGGGCCGTCGGGGAAGATGGCATAACGGGCTAACTACGCAGGTGGTTGGAGAAGTAATGAAGGTTGCCAAGTTGTTTAGAGCACGCGATACCCGTGTTGTCGAGACGGCTGCTCCTTCTCCGCAGGCAGGTGAGGTGCTGGTGTCCGTCACATGTCCCTTAGCAAGCGCCTGAACCACAACTAAACCAAGGAACTGAATAAGTAATAACAGAAGTATCGTTTCAAAAGAACTGAATGTCGTAGCCTCTCAATTGTGAGAGATAGCTTTTACAACAATCTCGAGGGATATCTGATACGTGCGGGCCGCGGACTTTTTAGTAGACTCACTGTAGAAATAGTACAAAGCGTCAAGCGTTAATTGAACCGCTACTGTAATGCTTCGGAATAGAGCCGACCGTTAACAAGGAGGACAGAATCATGCAGATCACCGATGTTGCTACCATTCTGCTAACAGGCCCATGCACCAATGATCCGTATCTCACGGAGATCAGGAAACGCCGTAGCGCTGCATTCATTGAGGTTCACACCGACACGGATTTGATAGGGATCGGAGAGACCTACGCGGGCTATTTCTGCCCCGAAATCGTCCCCGAGATCGTTGAGTTCTTCAAGCCAATCCTGATCGGACAGTCGGTGGACAACATTGCTGAGTTGTGGCAACGTATGTACCGCTGTGGCAACTTCTGGTGCCGAGTAGGTTTGGGTACGGCCGTGATGAGTGGAATTGATGCTGCCCTGTGGGACTTGAAAGGCAAGGCATCTGGCCTGCCCGTCTACGAGTTGCTCGGCGGCCGTAAGCATGAGCAACTGCTATGCTACGCCACCGGTGGCCCCAGCAACTACCCCAAGGAAAAACTGGCTGAGAAGATCGATTACTATTTGTCGTTGGGGTTTCGTGCCTTCAAGCTGGGCACTGGCCGATTCACCACCGACGAGGACTTCGTGCCCGTGGCGGCGGCGGAGGCCGCTGACTTCGAAGGGGACAAGATGGACTTCGTGCGCTCTCATGTGGGCAAGGAGATCGCTGTGATGCTGGACGGCCACATGGCGAACCGAGATGGTCCAATATGGTCGTTGGGTACCGCGCAGGCCGTCATGAAAGCCGTCGAGCCTTACGATGTGTTCTTCTTCGAAGAGCCATTGCCGTACACCGACCCGTGGGGCTACTCTGAGGTTTGCCGAACCACCCCGATCCCGATCGCCGGTGGGGAGGGCCTGACCGCAACCTATGAGTGGCGCGTGTTTACGGAATACGATGCCTTTGACATCGGCCAGCCGGACGCAGCGTTCACCGGGGGGCTGGGAGAGTTTATGAAAGTGGCGGCTATGCTGGAGAGTCACGGCCGGAAGATTGCCACTCACTCCTGGGGAGCAGGCGGTGCACTGATGCAGAACCTGCACTGTGCGTTCGCCGCCAGCAACACTGTCATTTGCGAGACGCCCCCGGCCTACGGCCCGCTACACAGCGAGATCGCAGGTGAATCGTTCATGATGGTAGATGGTATGGCCTTGCCTCCGGAACAGCCCGGATTGGGGATCACCTTGACCGACGAAGTCAAGAATCGCTTCTCATTTGTTCCCGGCAGTGGCGAATTCAACAGCGTGCCGGGCAAAATTCTCACCGATTAGGAGGATCTCATGAAGAACGTTCTCATTGGGTTGTCCGTTGGCGGAGCCATTCTCGAACAACTGCGCTCCCTTGAAGGAGTGGGAGAAGTACAAGTCGTAGACTATCAGGAGGAGCCGTGTGCCTTGCCCGTTGAAGTGTTGCGCGACAAGCATGTTCTGGTCTGCGAGATGCCACCGCTGAATATTGAAGAGATGTCCTCTTTGGAGCTGATCCAGATTACCTCACACGGCTATGCCCAACTGTACAACTTGGGCTTAGTCGAGCGCGGTATCCGCGCTTGTAACGGACGTGGGATATTTGATGTGTCAGTGGCAGAGTGGAACGTGGCTATGATGATCAGCCTGGTCCGGGACCTGCGAGGCCTTATCCGTAACCAAGAGGCGCGGGTCTGGGATCCTGCTGGGCAGTTTCAGATGGAGATCCACGGTAGCGTCGCCGGGATCTGGGGCTATGGTGGCATCGGCCGGGAAACTGCACGTCTGGCTAAAGCGTTCGGCGTGGAGGTGCATGTGATGACGCGCTCAGGTGTTCGCCCTCGTCGCGGTGTATACAATGTGCCCGGGACTGGCGACCCCGAGGGGGTACTGCCCGACCGATGGTTTACACTCGGTCAAGAAGAACAGTTTCTGCAGGCCCTGGATTTCCTTGTTCTGGCGATGCCACTAACCGAGAGCACCGAAGGTATAATCGGGGAAGCCGAACTGAGGGCACTGCCTCGGCGTGCCTTTCTGTTGAACTCGGCGCGAGGACCGTTGGTGCAAGAGCAGGCGTTGCTAGATGCTCTACGCCAAGGGTGGATTGCCGGCGCCGCCCTGGATGCTCACTACTACTATCCCATGCCGGCTGACCATCCTCTATGGACATTCCCAAATGTAATCATGACACCCCACATCGCTGGTGACGAACTTGATCCTCACTTCGCCGAGCGCCTGTGGGATATCTTCACACAGAACCTGCAACGTTACATCCACGGAGAACCACTGTTGAACGAACTGACGCCCGCGCAACTGGCGGGAGAGAAATAGCAATAGACCGTGTCCAACAGCCGGCTGAGGAGGTGAACTACAGCAGGAGCCGTCCACCCACTTGGAGCCGCCACTGGCAAGGGTTCCCTGCAAGTACCTGCTAAGCACCACTGAATCGGAAAATTGAATACGTGATATACAAGCAGAGCCTCAATAAGCTCAATATCCTACCCTCTCATTCTGAGAGAGAGCTTTTGCAGCAATCTCAATCTATGATGCACTACCTGCCGTCAGTTGGCACTTGAC
>JALGTD010000179.1 GCA_029821515.1 Candidatus Zipacnadia bacterium
AAGAACAAACGATTCACCTAATCCACATTGTTATTGTTAGAGCCATTCAAAGAATCCGGTGCAGGAATTCCGTCAACTCATGCTCAGTGATCTCACGGGGATTGTGCCTCGTGGAGCCGGAGGCCATTGCCGGTGCAATCATCGGCTCAAGGTCCTCTTCACTGATACCCAGGTCCGAAAGCGATTGGCCGATTTGCAGATCCCCGACCAACTCAGCGACCCAATCGTGCAGGGATAGCGCGGCAGCCTCGTCATTGCTATCATCGGTGATACCCACAATGCGCGCAGTCCGTGCATATTTCTCTTGAGTCACCTCCAGGTTGAAGTCAATCACGTGCGGCAACAGCAGCCCGCATACCCGTCCGTGGGGCTGACCGCTGGCGACACCAATCGGATGGGCCAGCCCGTGCACCAGGCCTAACCGCGAGCTGGCAAAGCCGATACCGGCCAGCAAGCTGCCCAAACTCATATGCTCCCGCGCGGCCAGGTTATCACCGTCGCTGTAAGCAGTGCGAATTGCTCCGGCCAGGTGGACAAGCGCCTCGGCAGCGAACTTGTCGGTGACCAGGTTAGCTCCTGTCGAGGTAAAGCCTTCCAGAGCCTGAGTGAAAGCATCTATGCCCGCGAAGGCGGTGGCGGCCGGCGGCAAGGTCAGCGTAAGTTGTGGATCAACGATAGCTACCTTTGGGACAAGGCCGTCGCCCCGCAGACTGGCCTTCACGCCGCGTTCCTGGTCGATAAGCACGGCGTTCGGCGTCACTTCGCTGCCGGTCCCCGAGGTAGTGGGTACGGCAATGATAGGCACGCCTGGCTCGGTTATCTGGCGGCCACGCTGGTACTCGGCAGCCTCGCCCGACTCGCCGGCCAGCGCACCGATGGCCTTCCCCACATCCAGGCTGCTACCACCGCCAACGGCAATCATTATGTCACAACCCGCCTCACGGAGCCGTTGTCGTCCACTCTCCACGGTCGCCACCGACGGCTCAGGCTCGGCGCCCTCAAACACCGTAACTGCGATGCCGTGGTCACTGAGATTACTGACAATCTCATCCAGCCATCCCGAGCGGCGCAGTGAACCCCGACCGGTCACCAGCAGAGCTTTGTTCCCTAATTGAGCGCACCACTGACCGGCCTGCTCGATTGCGCCGCTGCCGAAGATGATATGGGGCGTAGCCACTAATTGAAAGCTTTCAACTGTTTCCATTCAGTATCACTCCTCACCATTGCTGACTACTATATTGCAATTCGCGGCGAGGCCTCAAATCTCCTGCCGGCAATGAGCAGTGTGGAGTTATGCATCATTGACAACCCGCCCCTGAGCGGGTATTATTAGCCACAGTAGCAGGCACCAGTGAACGCACACCGCAAGGCTACGCCACAGCAGTTGCTGCCGCGCTGCTTCACCGCCCGTTCCATTGCCAGATCACTTTCTTGGAGGAGGAATTATGGAGAAGGAAAAGCCTCGTTTTTGCGTGATGGGAGCCGGCCATGGCGGTACGGCCATGGCCGCACACCTGGCACTAAAGGGTTTTGAAGTCAATCTTTACAACCGCTCCGAGGAGCGACTGACTCCTGTCAGGGAAAGGTGCAACATCGAGCTACTCGCACCCGGGCTGGATGACGTGGAGGGGGGACTGGGTTCCATAAGATTGGCTACCACTGACGCCGGCGAAGCGCTGGCCGATGCCGATATGGTAATGGTAGTGGTGCCGGCGACGGCACACTCGTTTATGGCCGAGGTGGCCGCCCCGCACCTGCACGATGGGCAGATCGTGGTGCTTCATCCTGGGCGGACCGGAGGCGCACTGGAATTCCGCCACCTTATAACAGAGGCCGGGTGTACTGCTGACGTACTGATCGGCGAAGCACAAACCTTCATCTACGCAAGCCGCGCCACTCAGCCGGCCCAGGTGCGGATCTTCTCAATGAAAAATAGTGTCCCAGTCGCAGCTATTCCTAGCTACCGCACCAGCGAGCTAATCAAGGCGCTACGCGTTGTTTATCCCCAGTTTGTCCCCGGCGATAATGTGCTGAAGACAAGCCTGAATAACGTGGGCGTCATCTTTCACCCCACCGTGCTGGTGATGAATGCCGGTCGGATTGAAGATACTCACGGCGACTTTCAGTATTATCTACAGGGCATTACGCCCGCGGTGGCCTCGGTACTGGAGGAGATGGACCGGGAGCGAGTCAGACTGGGAGATGCGCTGGGGATCGGGGTTATGTCGGCGCGCAACTGGCTGTTCGTCGCCTACAGCGCCGCCGGCAGCAACCTTCACGAAGCAATAGCCGCCAATCCGGGCTACAAGGGCATTATGGCTCCGCCAACAGTTGCTCATCGCTACATTCTGGAGGATGTGCCCACCGGCCTGGTGCCGATGGTATCGCTCGGCAAGATGCTGGGAGTGGAAATGCCGACAATGGAGGGAGTAATTCAGCTTGCCTCCTGTCTGGTGGGCAGAGACCTGCGGGCTGAGGGTCGTACCGTCGAGAATTTGGGCCTGGCCGGCCTGACCATTCGTCAAATCCAGCGCCTCGTTATGGAGGGAGAGCCTGATGAGCCGGTCTGAACGAATCATTGTCGCTGGGGCTCTGGGCAATTGCGTACATATAGCCGGTGTGCTCAGCTTTCTGAATCTGGCTCGCTCGATTGGCTTTGAGACGATATTCCTCGGCCCGGCGACCAGTGTCGTCGAATTTGTGAACGCCATTGAGGAGCATAAACCGGAGCTGGTGGCTATAAGCTACCGGCTGACTCCCCAGGTTGCCGAAACGCTTATTAGCGGGCTTCAGCAGGCCCTGAGCGAGCGCAACCTGCTGGACCGGCGCTTTGTGTTTGGCGGGACAGCGCCAGTGGCCCAGGTTGCCAAAGAAAGCGGTTTATTCGAGCGGGTATTTACCGGCGAGGACGGTCCTGAGGAAGTGCTGGCGTTTCTACGCGGCGAAAGCGGCGAAGGCAGACAGGAAAGCTGGGGCAATACGCTGCTGGAGCGCGTTGATAGCAGACAGCCTTATCCTCTGCTGCGGCACCACTACGGCCAACCGGAGGTGAGCACCACCGTCCAGGGTGCTCGCCAGATAGCCGAGGCGCAAGTGCTTGATATCCTTTCCCTGGGACCTGACCAGAATGCTCAGGAGAGTTTCTTCCGCCCCGAAGAGATGAAGTTGGAGCAGTCCGGTGCCGGGGGGGTGGCAGTGCGGTCAGCGGACGACCTTGAGGCGATTTATGAAGCGACGCGCACCGGCAACTACCCACTGATGCGTATCTACAGCGGCACTCGCGATTTGATAAAGTGGGCCGAGCTGGCGGTGGAAACAATCAATAATGCCTGGGGCGCGATCCCTCTGTGCTGGTACAATACCCTGGATGGCCGCTCCGATCGCCCGCCCCGCCAGTCAATCACGGAGAATCAGCAGGCTATGGCCTGGTACGCCCAGCGCGGCATTCCCGTCGAGTGCAATGAAGCCCATCACTGGAGCATGCGCGACGCTCATGATACAATTGCGGTGGTCGCCGCCTACCTGGGAGCCTATAACTGCAAGGCACTCGGCGCGGATACCTACATCGCTCAGTATATGTTCGGCTCGCCGGCAGCCACCTCTCCGGTGATGGACCTGGCCAAGATGCTGGCGAAAATTGAACTGATCGAGTCGCTGCATGACGATGATTTCACCTCGCTGCGTCAGACACGAGCCGGCCTGCTCAGTTTTGCGGCAGATATGGACGTAGCCAAGGGGCAGCTAGCTGCCTCCACCGTCGTGCAACTGGCTATTAAGCCAGCCATTATCCACGTGGTAGGATATTCGGAGGGCGACCATGCAGCAACTGCCAGCGAAATCATCGAAAGCTGCCGGATTGTCCATGGGGTGATCCACAACTGCCACACAGATATGCCCGAGATGATTGCTGATCCCCGCGTCCAGGAGCGCAAGGAAGAATTGGTCAGTGACGCGAACTTTACTGATGGAAGCTATCAAATCACTGGGCAGGGGCCAATCCGATCCGCTGACCGACCCGGAAGTCATTGCCCAGGCCATTGAAATCGGCCTGCTGGATGCGCCGCATTTGCAGGGCAACCCTTATGCGGCAGGAAAGCTGACCACTGCCCCAATGGACGGCGCTATCCGCGCCCTTGACCCAGAAAGCGGAGAAGTGCTAACCGAGCAAGAAAGAATTGACCAGCTCTTGTAGGAAGGACAACTGTCGCTATGAGTAAGTCAGAACCGATTCTGCAGGTTGCGCTGGACTTCGCTAATCTCAGCCAGGCGCTGCGGGTGGCTAAAGAGGCCGTCGCCCCTCTGATTAAGTGCGAGGGGCTGGAGGCGGTGCGGGCGCTGAGGCGAGAGTTCCTCGACCATACCGTGGTCGCTGATATGAAAACTATGGACGCGGGCCGCGTGGAGGTGGAGACGGCTGCTCAGGCCGGAGCCGATGTGGTGACGGTGCTGGGGGCCGCCTCTGATGCCACCATTGAAGAGTGCATTGAAGCCGGCCAACGTTATGATGCCCGGATAATGGTTGACCTGTGCGAAGTCGCTGAGCCAGCAGCACGAGCCCGCCGTGCCCAAGAGCTGGGAGCGGCGATCATTGGCGTACACTGCCCTATTGACATGCAGATGCGCGGCGAAGACCCTCTCAAGGAGCTCCGCGAGGTGGTTGGAGCCGTGGACATACCCGTCGCGGTCGCCGGAGGGCTGAACTCAGAGACTGCGCCATTGGCCGTGGAGGCGGGTGCCGATATCATTATTGTCGGCGGTGCCGTCAACAAGGCTCCCGATGCCACCAAGGCCACCCGGACAATCCTGGAAGCTATGCGTAGCGGCGAGGCGGTGGCCACTGACCTGTATAAACGTGGCGGGCCCGAGCAACTCCGCGAGATCTTCAGCAAATGCACGGCGGCCAACGTCTCTGATGCAATGCATCGCAAGGGCTGGCTGCCGGGCATCAACAGCATCAACTTTGGGTTGCAAGCCGTCGGCCCGGTGCTGACTGTGTGGACCTACCCGGGCGACTGGGCCAAGCCCGTGGAAGCGATCGACCAGGCCGAGCCGGGACAGGTGATAGTGGTAGATGTGCGCGGCGAGGGGCCGGCCGTCTGGGGTGAAGAGGCCAGCAAGAGCTGCCTGCAGGCGGGAGTGGCCGGTATCGTCATCAACGGAGCGCTGCGGGATAGTGCAGAAATTCGCGAGTTGAACTTCCCTGCTTTCGCCCGGCTGGTAGCCCCCGCTGCCGGTGATCCCAAAGGAATGGGGATGATCGGCGTGCCCCTGAAGATAGGCGAGACGACGGTGCGAACCGGCGACTGGGTAATTGCTGATGACGACGGCGTGGTGGTGGTGCCCCAGGAGCGGGCCGTGGATATAGCCAATCGCGCCCTGGCCGTGGTCGAGCGTGAGGGTCGCGAGAAGGCGGAAATTGACGCCGGCAGCACCTTAGGCAAGGTCGTCGAGTTGAAGCGCTGGGAACAACAGCGAGCAGATACGGCCAGCGGCGACGAAGAATAGATAGCACAAAACTATCGCAGAAACTGTCACAAAGCGATCTGCCCGCCGAAAATGAACAGAAATGACTCTCCCCAATCAGATTCGAGAAATGTGATCATCGTCGGCCCGGGGGCGATGGGCTGCCTGCACGCGGCACTGCTGGGCAGGATGCCGCATCTGGATGTAGCGTTGCTGGACTACCGGACTGACCGTGCCGAGCTGATCAACGAACAGGGCGTTATCATAGAGGCACCCGCAGGCACCTACACCGTGTCTGTGCCCTGCACAGCCGATGCCCAGGAGCTGAGTACCGCCGATCTGGTCATCATCTTCACTAAAGCCTACGATACCCTAGCGGCGGCGGAACATTGTGGGCCCGTCGTAGGCCCCGAGACGGCAGTTCTCACTCTGCAGAACGGCCTGGGCAACTACCAGGTACTTCAGCAGCACTTTGCGGCCGAGCAGGTACTGGCTGGCACCACCGCCAGCGGGGCGACCTTGCTGGGTGTAGGGCAAGTGCGCCAGGCCGGAATTAGCAAAATTGTGCTGGGCAGCCCCATTGGCAATCAGGCGCTCGCCGATAGCACAGTTGAGCTTCTCAAATCGGCTGACCTCGAAGTGGAACTGACGGCCGACGTAGACGCCCGACTGTGGCGCAAGGTGCTGATAAATTGCGCCATTAATCCGCTCACAGCTCTCACCCGACGACGCAATGGTGAATTGCTGGAGAGCGCGGCGCTGCGCGACCTGGCCGGACAGGTCGCCGAGGAGGTCTACCGCGTCGGGCAGGCGGTCGGGATAGACTGGGGCGAATTTGACCCGCGCCGGGAAGTTGAGAAGGTCTGCCAAGCCACGGCAACCAATCAGTCTTCAATGCTGCAGGACATCCTGGCCGGGCGGCGTACCGAAGTGGAGTACATAACCGGAGCAGTGGCCAATGCTGCAGAGCGCCACGGAGCCGCTGCCCCGCTGTGCCAGTGCCTGACGGCGCTGGTTGAGGGGCTTACTGAGGCGGAAGGCGAGGGGTAATCTTCGCGGGGCAGCACCAGGCCATACGCAGAACGACAAGGAGGCAAGACAGTGATCATCATTGGTGAACTAATCAACGGAACCCGAAAGCACGTCAAAGAGGCGATAGCCAGTCGTGATGAGGAGTACATTGCTGCTCTGGCCGTTAAAGAGGCCGAGGCGGGCGCAGATTTCATAGATTGTAACCCGGGGACGATCGGCGAGCAGGAATCCAAGGATATGCAGTGGCTGGTAGAAACGATTCAGGCAGCCACTGATAAGCCGATTAGCTTTGATTCGCCTAATCCGGAGGCTATCCAGCGGGGACTGGCCACTTATAGTGGCGAGGCAATGCCGATGATAAACTCGGTCACGCTGGAGCCGGGCAGCGTCGAGAAGATGCTGCCAATTGTCCTGGAGGCCAAAGTCAACGTAGTGGCACTGGCTCTCGGCGAGGGGGGTATGCCCACCCAGGCCGGACAACGCGAGCAGGTCGCCCAACAAATCATTGACCGGCTCGTCGCCGGCGGGATTGAGCCGGAGCAGATCTTCGTGGACCCAATCATCGCTCCGCTGAGCACTGCGACCGAAGTCGGCCAGCATATCTTCCAGGCGATCGCGGCGGTTCGGGACTACTGCCCGGAATGCCACATTACCTGCGGACTGAGTAACATCTCGTTTGGCCTGCCCAACCGCCGTCTGCTGAATCGAGGCTTCCTGAGCCTGGCGATGCAAGCGGGAATGGACTCAGCGGTGATGGACCCGCTGGATGAGAAGCTAATGGCACAGATCATCGCTACCCAAGCGCTGTTGGGCGAAGATGAGTTCTGTATGAACTACCTCCAAGCCTACCGCGCTGGCAAGCTGGATGTGTAGTTTCGCCGTCAAGTGCTCAATAGTAAATCTCGGATAACTCTATCTTCGTTGAAATGAGGGATATCGGTTGAAAACACTTATCATTGGTGGCACCGGTCACACTGGGACGAATCTCACGCGTATGCTCATCCAGGATGGACAGGATGTTAC
>JALGTD010000180.1 GCA_029821515.1 Candidatus Zipacnadia bacterium
TGTGCACCCCGACCACGTGGCTCTGCTCGTCCACCAGTGGCCCACCACTGTTGCCTCCCTCGGCAGCGGCATCGTGCTCGAGGTACTTGCTGCCGCCCCAGGTACGCCGGGCGGCGATTGCACCTGAGCGAATCGAAATCTCACGCAGTCCCAGCGGGTGCCCGCACACATAAACAGGCTGCGTCTCGTAGACCATATCCGAGTCGGCCAACTCCAGGTATGTCGGCGTCGACTTGGCGACTCTCAGCAGTGCCAGGTCCAGCTCCGAGTTTTCGCGCAGTACCTCGGCCTCGAAGCGTTGCTCCCGCGGTTCGTTGGGATGAAAGATGACCGTCACCGTGCGCCGGTCAGCGACTATGGTCCGGCCATCCTCCTGCTCGATTTCCGGCGCAACCACGTGAGCATTGGTGACAATCAAGCCATCTTCACTGACGACGAAGCCACTGGCCGAGCCTCCGGCTGCATCGCCGGTGGCCGTCACCTCCAGGTCAACTTCGATCAGCACCACGGCGTCTTTGAAATCGCATCCTGAGCTTGACACGCGCGTATGACCGCCACTCACCATAGCTCATCATTCCGTAACTCGCTGAAGCCGTCAGCTTGAGGCCGCTTTGGCCTCGGCGACCACGGCATCAAAGGCCTGGGGCTCTTCGACAGCCAGGTGCGCCAGTATCTTGCGGTCAAGCGCAATGCCGGCCTGCCGCAGGCCACTGGCTAACTGACTATAGGTCAGACCGCGCTGGCGAGCAGCCGCGTTGATTCGAACAATCCACAGCCGGCGGAAGTCGCGCTTTTTGGCACGCCGGTCACGCCAGGCGTAGTTGCCCGCCCGCATCAGCGTCTCCTTGGCACTGCCAAACAGGCGGTGGCGACTGCCCCAGTAGCCCTTTGCTTGCTTGAATATCTTCTTATGCCGACGACGTCGCGTCGGCCCGGTTTTCGTTCGTGGCATATTCAGCTAACCCCTAAGCCTCTCAGCTAGTTGAACGCTGAGGTAATTGTTCTATTCATACGGCAGCAAATCGGCAATGTGCTTGGCATCGCCACCACGGACTTCCTTGTCGTCACTGAGTCGGCGTTTGCGGTGGCTGGACTTCTTGGAAAGCAGATGGCCCTGCCCGGTCTGGCGACGCATTATCTTGCCACTGCCAGTCACCTTCAGGCGCTTGCTGGCAGCCTTCTTAGTCTTCATCTTGTTCTTGCCCATAGCTACTGTCTCCTCAATTATCCCTAGTGTGCAATGTAGCGCCCAGACTAACACCAGCCTGGGCGCGAGTTATCTCGTTTGGCTAGCTGTGATGATCAAAAGCTATTTACTACTGTTGGGGCGGAGGATCATGATCATCTGCCGCCCCTCCATATGGGGCGGCGAGTCAACTATTGCGACCTCTTCACATCCGTCAATAAACTTCTGAAGCTGCCGGCGTCCCAGATGCTTATGGCGCAGTTCCGGGCCACGAAATATTACATTGAATTTGACGTGGTAACCGTCTTCCAGGAAGCGAATGGCTCGCTTGAGCTTGAAGTTGATATCATGCGTTCCGGTGTTAGGGCGGACCCGAATCGTCTTAAGTCCCCCGCCTTTGGATTTTTTGGCTGCCTCCTTGGCCTTCTTCTCCTGCTCGTAGCGGAATTTCCCATAGTCCATTATGCGGCAGACTGGCGGGTCAGCGCCGGGAGCCAGCTCAATGAGGTCAAGCTCACGCCTTTCGGCCTCCGCCCGGGCCTGCTCGACAGGCACAACACCAATCTGTTCGCCTTCAGAGTCAATCAGGCGCACCTCAGGTGCCCGGATCCGTTCATTAACCCGATATTTTTTGCGACTTATGGGCATTCACCTCTGCTGCCAGCAACCTTTTTTACTGAGCGATCCCGCCGCTTTACTGCTACAAGGACAGAATAATAACATTGTCCACCATAAATGTCAAGACAGCGCTGCCAGCAATTGCGAGGCCCCCAGACGGTCAGAAGTACTGGTTTTTCAAGTTTTCGTCCACTGTACCGTCAGGTAGGACGTAATCAGGCGAGACATAGCCTTCATTCTCGAACCGCTGCTTGCGCACGCAGCCGGTCCCCCCGTTCCAGCAGTAGTCCTCGACCCAATGCTTGTCAATCAGCCCACGGTCGTAGGCCCGCTTTATCCCCGAGGTTTCATCGTACCAGCGACAGATGTTTTTCTCAGATGCCATTGTCATCATCCTTGCCACAAAGCTTCAGTGCTTGCATTACAGCATGCAGCACTTCTTGTATTTCTTACCGCTGTTGCACGGGCGGAGGTCATTCCTACCGATATTGTCATAATCAATAGCGTTGCTGAGCCCGCCAACGGCAGACCCGGCCGGTTTGACCAAAACTCCAAAATATTGAGTAGACATAGCGAGTACATATTATATGTCCTTTGCTGACGGCGGTAAAGCCGGGCAGCCAGTGACGGTCAGGCGATGCTGCAAGGAAGCCACAATCGTCTGGTCAAGGGGGTGACCGCGTGGGCGTTGCTGCCAGGAACTTTTGGTGCCGCTGGGCTAGGGATGGTGGCGCCGTGGGTTATTCGCATCCTGCGGGGGGGCTACTTGATCCACTCATGGTGTCCGTAACGCTGCTGACCTGGGTGTCGACAGCGCTGCCCAGTTGTCCCCAGGTTGTTACACATGCTGCAACAATCAGCATCAACAGCAACGTATATTCCACAGTGGTCAGCCCCGCCTCGTCAGTCCACAGTTCCTTGATTCTCTGCAGCATCTCCTGGCCTGCTCTCGTGATATGCGTCCGGCGGTCCGGCAGAGATGGGTTTACAAACGTATAATCGGTCGTTGGGGCAAGGTTCTTTACAGCCCAGCATCTGGCTGCTCGGACTTTTCCACCCGACACCACCGGCGCGTGACAGCATTTGTGAAATAATGTAGGATAAGAAGGGTAACATGCGGAGTTTGCTGCTTGCAGGGCAAAGAATAGACGAACTTTGTGAAGGTTAGCTATTTAGACGGGGCGAGATAAACACCCAGGTTATTGCCGTTGCACCGTTCTCTTGGGGTGTAGAATCCCGCCTCGAACTGAGGCGAGAGTTCCAGCCAGTTCACACCAGTGCCAACCGGGTTGTTGAGCAACTCAGTTTGGCCTGTACCTGTCGCACCAGGCTTCCAGCGCACCAGGGTGGTCGACCCACCGCCATCCATGTTGATTCCGGTCTGCGCTCCAAAGAACCTCAGCCATTGGCCGACTTCCTCAGTGGTGGCCCCCTCGCTGGCCCGACGCCGGCCGTCAATCGTCAGGAAAAAGACGAAACGTTGGTCTTCCGAGAGCCCTATTCCAGTGCGGGGATGTATGGCTCCGCCGCTCGCCAGGGGAAGGCCGTCAATGAGGCAAAAGCCAAAACCGCTTACAGCCGTACGTATGTTCCGAGTATCTGTGCTCGCAGTAGTCGTGGCCATGCTGGCCTTGCCATCATAGTCAATGATGAGCGAAGCCGTTCCACTCCCCGGGGAGACCACTACACCGTCCGATACGGCCAGGCCGCGTAGATCCGTGAGGGTCTCTTGATTCCACGGCGCCGGCCACGGCGAGAACGCATCAGCATTGACGGCCACCACCATCCCCCTCCCCGCACTGCGCGCCTCGCGCAGGAAATTGCGCGTGGTTTGGCGCCTCGTCTCCGTGGTGTTCTCCACCCATTCGTCGGCACGCGGAGTAGTGCTGAACTGCAGTCCCGGTGTTTGCGTGTCAATCCGCACGCAGTTGATATCCATTTTTCGGGGAGTGTCTGCCGACACCTTGACATGCTTGACTCCAGGGAAGATATCTGGCGTCTGTGCCCAGTCCTGGTTGCCGTCCCCGTGCACCAAGCCGAACGTTGTCAGAACTGCCAAGCCTGCAATTGTCAACAACATCACGGCTCGAAACTGTGCCTTGGTCACAGATAGCCTCCCGCACGATCTTCTTGCCAATACTTGCCATTTGGCTTTTGGGCTCTTGTATATTCTTCGAGTCTCGAAGAAATCCCTGCTCGTGGTGGTATTGGTGGTGACAATCCGATACCAGGTCTCGTTGACACAAGCATATGCAGCGTGGTAGCATCTTGCCAGGGCACAGCCGCATTATCCAGCCACAGTTAAAGCGAGGTTTTCAATTGTGACGCTGCGACTTGTCACGTTCCAAAAGCAAGACGCCAATGACTGGCGCGTCGGCGCCCTGACGGAAGACGGCATTGTGGACCTGACA
>JALGTD010000181.1 GCA_029821515.1 Candidatus Zipacnadia bacterium
TCGCCTCCTGCGACTGACTAACCTGCTGCCCTACTCCGCACTGACCTCGACGGGGACGATGATCTCCAGTGGCCGGGCGACATCAGTTGATCTGATCTGGTCGGTTGCCGCCAGCACCCGGCAGGTGGCCACCCCATCCTCGAAACCGACTACCCTGACCTTGGCGATCATCCGGTCACCACGGTAGATACCGTACTGCGCACCCGGGGCGGGGCGCATATCGGCGGGGAAGGCCAGCTTGATCGTCTGCTGCTCGACGGGAATCGCAGCTTCGTAGCCGGGAACATCACCACGCCCCTGCTCGAGCCGTTTAACCAGTTCCTCAGCGGCACTGTCCGCTGCCGAGCCGACCAGCGATTCCTTGATGCCACTGGCCAGATAGCCTCCACCGATATAGCCGACTTTGGGGAAGACCACTCCTATGCCCTTCAGCTTCGATTTGGAGCTGGTGATCTCGCCCAGCGGCCGGATAACTCCGGTGCCGGCATCGATGATCTGGCCGTTGAGATGGAACTTGACCTTAACCAGCCCGCCCAGGGAAAAGATCCCAATATTAGCGGCGGCGTTGTAGTCTTTGACATCCACTCGTGCGGTCAGCTTGAGTATGGCACTGGCCCCGTAAAGTTGGTCTTTGGGAGGAGCAGTGGTTGGATTGACTCCCGCCAGATTCTGCTCCTGCTGAATGGCCTGGAGTGCATCGCCTCGCGCCAGCATAGTGAAGCCGTGCTCGGCCAGCTTCGCCTCCAGTAGCGCGGGCAGCCACTTACGCAGCTCGCTACTGTAACGCCCCTGCATTTGCAGTTGCATTACCACAATTCGCTGGGCGGGGATATCCTGGCCAGCCCCGGGGCCGGCCACACTGGTAGCCTGGCCAGCCTCAGTAGTGCCCGCTGCTGGGGTCTCTTCTGCCAGCACTGGCAAAGCCACCAGCAATAGCAGACTAATGGATACTATCAATATCCGATTCATAGTCCCACCTTCCTCTTTGAGCCGGTTGACACGCTCTTCTCATAGAGTATAGACGTTTGGGGCCGCGTATAGTTCCGTTGGGCACCGATCCTGGCAGCCTAAATGGAAAACGAGTATTATAGGGAGGAACCAGCCGCCAGATGAAGAATGTGACGGCAGCTTAGTTAATCTGGTGGTAATTGAGGGCTATTACTACGGTCATCATAATAAAACCCGGCGCTTGCTGGCTGGCTCATAAAGTCTTTTCAGCAGAAGTTACGAGCAGCCAGCCATCCACAGACAATCAGTGCACATAAAATAACGAGAAGGTGCTTCAATGAACGATCAGATTAGTCTGGCAATAATTGGATGTGACGGGGAAACTGGGCGATAAACGAAGCGGGGCTGATCGGCGAGCATACCAATTCCTGCCTGCGTACACTGTTTGCTGGTGCAAGCGAATTCGGGCAGGTTTGGCGAAAGGATTTACACAGTCGGCAAAGAACTCTACCTCCGCCAATATCGCAGACGTAAAGCCCGCCGGGGAGAAACCGCTGGCTGTGCCGAGGATATTGTAAAGACCTTGGCGGAAGGTTGTGGGACAAAATGCTGAAAGCTCTACTCATACTGGGTGCCGCTGCTCTTGTGATGGATGGATCGTTGGGAGCGGACGCCGGCGAGGCGTTGTTCGAAGAGATGGTGGTTGTGCCGTTATCGCCAACGAGTACCCATCGCGGCATTACTGGCACCATACTGGAGTTGAAGAATGGTTCGTTGTTGTTTGTCTACTCGGGGCTTGGCGGGATCGCGGCACGAAAGTCCACCGACATCGGCCGGACCTGGAGTGAGCCGTGGCTTTTGCAGCCCAAGGCCGGCCTCGCATATACCGGGCACCCGGCTTTGCTGCGCCTGGCGGACGGCAAGATTATGTTCTCCTATTCCGTCCAGAACCTGACCACCGATTCGCTGGGCGTGAAGGGTGACCAGCACCAGTATGTCCGCCTGTCCGGCGACGAGGGTGAGACCTGGAGCCACCCACTGTGCGCCACGTTTGTCCCTGGAATATGCCAATCGATGCCCGACAAGGCCATCCAGCTTTCCACTGGACGCATAATAATGCCGGTGGCTACCGGCTACCCGGTGGACGACGCCCGCTGGGTATCAATGGTCTTCTACTCTGACAATGGCGGGTACGGCTGGTGGCCGAGCAAAAACTTCGTGGACCTCAATACCTATGAGACAGATGAGCCCAGTGTCGCGGAGCTTGAGGATGGGCGGTTGATTATGCTGTGCCGGACCACCATGGGCTATCTGGGCCGTTCCTATTCGGAGGACGAGGGTGAAACCTGGTCTGAGCCGGAACTGGCCGAGGACCTGCCTGCCGGCCTGGGCACGCCGTTTCACCTTGTGCGGCTGCCGACTACCGGGGATCTGCTGGTGATCTGGTGCAACAATCCGCGGCCCTGGCCGCCGGCGAGGAACAGCCCACCGTACAAGTAGCCCAACTCGAGCGCAAGCTCGGTCGCATCCGCTCGCCGCTCAGCTCAGCGATCTCGCGCGATGGCGGGCAGACCTGGGAGCACCATCGCAATATCGCCGAGGACCCCGAGGGCGTCTACGGCGACTACGGCTATCCGGGTATTGACTTCATCGAGGACGGCGAAGTCGCCTTGGTCAACTACAACGCGATTGACGGTATCCGTCTGGCGCGGATTTATGTGGACTGGTTCTATGGGCAGTGACACAGCCGTCACGGGTAACTGATTACAGGAGGTTAGGTCATGAGTAATAACGTCTGGGATCTCTTTAGCCTCGAAGGACAGGTCGCGCTGGTTACGGGTGGCGCGAGGAACCTGGGCCGGGATATGGTCGAAGCTCTCGCGGAGGCCGGTGCGGACGTCGCTGTCGCCAGCCGAAGCCTGGAAAGGGCAAACGAGACCGCTGCTACCATCGCACAAGAGACGGGACGTACCGTCCGCGGATATCAACTCGATGTGTCGGAGGAAATGCAGATTGTCCGCACGATCGGACAAGTTATTGAAGACTTCGGCAAGCTTGACATTCTGGTGAATAACGCCGGGAACCCGCGGAGCAGCGGACCACCCGAGGCGCGGTCGCTGGAGGAGTGGAATTACACCTTTGCGGTTAACTCAACTGGCGTCTTCCTGTGCATACGCGAGGCGATCAAGCACATGATGCCGCGTAACAGTGGAGTGATCATCAACATCGCCTCCGTAGCAGGCATGGTCGGCAAGGATCGCCGGCAGTACGAGGACGCCGACATGCTGGGGCTACCTGTAGACTACATGGCTGCCAAGGCAGCGGTCATTAATCTGACGCGCGACTATGCGTGCTATCTGGGACCGTACGGCATTCGTGTCAATTCCATCAGCATGGCCGGCTTCGAGCGCGGCCAGCCGCAGCCGTTCATAGAGAAATACACCTATATGATACCGCTGGGTCGAATGGGTGAAGATGGCAAAGACATGAAAGGTGCGGTAGTCTACCTGGCTAGCGAAGCATCGGCCTGGGTCACCGGGCACAATCTGGTACTCGACGGTGGATACTGCGCATGGTAGTACTTGGTTGCATAGATCAGCGTAAGATCCTGTGCGTGCTTCGGGCCAGCCTCCCAAGCTTCGCGTTTCAAAGCTTGAGGCGGCAGGTCTCTCCGACAGCCTTATTGTACAGGCGGCGTTACGCCGTTGGAGGGCCATGCCAAGCACAGCCAGGCCGACCCAGCGGACACACAGGAGGCACGAAATAGTTCGTCACCGAATAATGCCAGTGGACCTCAGCAAGTAATAGGAGGATGTTGAGATGAACGAAACTCTGAAGACTTTGGTTGTCGGCGGCGGCTCGGCTGGGGTACGACACTTCCGTTACCTGACCGAGTACGGCGTCAAATGCAGCGTTTGTGATCCAGTAGAACCCTGTCGGGTCACCCAGGAGTTCCCCGACGCCGAGCACTTCCTGGACTTTGACGCGGTTGATCTGAGCGGATTCGATGCTGTGATGATTGCGACACCGCCCTTCCTGCACGTGCCTCAGGCAATTGCCGCCGCGCGCGCCGGCTGTCACATCCTGCTCGAGAAGCCGATAAGCAATAGCGAGGAGGGCTTGGACGAGCTCGAGCAGATCGTCGAGGAGAAAGGACTGGTGGCCAGCGTCGCCTACCCGTATGCAAACTCGTCGGCGTGGGACAGACTGCTTGAGATCATTGACGCTGGAGAGATCGGTGACGTGTGGATGTTGGCCGCTCACGGCGGCCAGAACATCCTCCAACCTCGGCCTGACTACTACTCCACCTACTACGGACAGGAGGCCCTGGGTGGCGGATGCCTCCAGGACAATATGACCCATGCGGTCATGGCCGCGGAGATGATCGGCGGCCCTGTGGCGGAGGTGGCCGCGCAACGCCACAACATCGGCCTGGAAAACATTGATACCGACGATACTTCCTTCGTCTGGCTGAAGTTCAAGTCGGGCGTCGTTGCCACTCTCGATTCCAGCCTCCAGTGCCATCTCCGGCATTCCGAGTGGATTGTGTCGGGCAGCGCCGGGGCCGTGCGTGTTGATCTGGAGTCTGAGCCAGTGGCAATTCATCTCTTCGATGCTGCCACCGAGGATATGCACGAGGAGTTCATTGAAGACACTCGTGATGAGAGCTTCCGGAGCAGTGACAAGAACTTTGTGGAGGCGATTCGCGGCAATGCTTCGGTGCGTTGCACCTTGGCTCAGGCGCGGAGCTGCCTACGGACGATCCTGGCCGCCATCGAGTCGGCCCGGCTCGGCAGGACTGTGACAATCTCCTAGCACGTCGCTGTTCAGACATAAGAACATGATGACTACCAGAGAGCGCGTCGTGTGTGGCTTCCAGCATTAGGATTAGTATGGTTTGCTCAGCAGCATACTTTGTGGGTATTGGGTGTCAAATAGAGCAGACATTGCGAGTTCTTTCAATGTAATACTGGGAGAGCAGCTATGCTGAAGGCAAGCGATTTTGAACACGGAGTAGTTGCCGCTCGCCCCGACCGGATCTACAGTTGGCTGGGCATAACCAGGGTCAAGGGCGAGGAGATTATGGCGGCTGCCCGCCAGATGTGATCACCGAAGAGTAGCAATCGGCGGTTGCCGCTACTGAATCTCTACGGAGGTACTTTCAATGAACGGTCAAGTTAGAATAGCAGTAATTGGATGTGGCGGTATTGCGGGGGCACATCTGAACGGGTATCAACAGCTTCAGGAAGCAGGATACGATCGCTTCCGCATTGCTGCTCTGTGCGATACTTCCGAGCAGCACCTGGCACAGTTCGCAGCGGATGTGGAGGAGAAGCTGGGTCATACCCCCAACTGCTACTCTGACATCGAGCAGATGTTGGATGAGGTTGAAATCGATGCCGCTGACATCTGCCTGCCGCATGCCTACCATCATATGGTAGCGGTCCCCTGCCTGGAGGCCGGCCTGGACTGTATGGTGGAAAAGCCTCTGGGGATCACGGTCAAAGCCGGGCAACAGATAATTGCCGCAGCCCAGAAGAATGACCGCATTCTGGCTACTGCTGAACAGGTGCGGCGGGATATCGGTGCGCGGACGGTAAACTGGGCGATAAACGAAGCGGGGTTTATCGGCGAGCCGCTGTTCTTTGGCTTTGATGTAAAGACATTGATGGAGCTGGACGAGGAGTCTTATGCCTGGCGCTGGCGCCATAGTAAGCTACTCAGCGGTGGTGGTATGGTCTTCGATGCTGGCGCGCACTTCGCCGATATGATGTTGTACCTATTTGGCGACATAGATGAAGTCACCTGCACTCTGAAGACATTTGATACCCCCATTGTGGATATGCCCGGTCTTGGCCTACGGCCGCGCGATGTAGAGGACTACTGGATAGTCACCCTGAAGTTTGCCAGCGGACTGTTCGGCCACTGGAGCTACTCGCGCGCGGCGCGGGCGCACCATATCAACTCTTCGTATGTGTGGGGAACCGAAGGAGCCATCAAGGATCGCCAGGAGTGGATGCACCCATTCCAGTATGGCGGGGATATCGAGCTGACCGACGGCACCAAAATCTCTTATGAGGAGATAGAAAAGCAGTATCTCAACCAGCTTTCTGAGGAGCAACGTCAGACAACCTTCCCATATGGGATCACCGCAGGCATGCCAATTGAGTGCTGGGACTTTGTGGAGTCGGTAGCTGAGCGGCGCCCCCCCGAGATTGATGGGGAGGCCGGCCAGCGCGCCAAG
>JALGTD010000182.1 GCA_029821515.1 Candidatus Zipacnadia bacterium
ATGGAGGGAAGCAGCCGAAAAGGAGCGGCTGTGGGTGGTGACTCCCGCGCATCGGATGACCCCCGCACTGGGCCGCTATATCGAGCTGCCCCACACCGAAATGTATGGGGAGCCATTTGACATTCCCACCCCGGACAAGGTGGTCTTCATAAGCTGGTTTGAGGGCGGCGAAGTCTTCCGCAGCGGTTGCACCTGGACGCGCGGTAAGGGCAAGATCTTCTACTTCTGCCCCGGCCACGAGACCTTTCCCATCTACTACAATCCCGAGATTCTCAAGGTCATCGAAAACGCAGTGCGCTGGGCTAACTTCGCCGGAAATGCCGATCTAGACTTACAGGTCGCTAATGTGGAGCCGCTGGAGGATATCGACTTGTAGATGGCACAAGGTAGTACAGGCCAGGCACGCTCTGGCGGAAGTGTAACATGCTTGACTTCTGGGTATCCATAGGCTATAATCCAGTCAAATTGATGCTGTAAAGACGATGACGGGGAGTAGTAGGCGCGGAGAGGATTACAGAGAGGTCGCTCCTGGCTGAAAGGCGACTATCCGAAGCGCGCTGAAACTCGCCCCCGAGTCGCGGGCTGAACCGGCAGATTTGTGCCCAAGTAAGTACCGTCGGAATTCCCACCGTTAGAAGGGAACCGATATCGGAGAAGCCTATTGTCTCCCGTATCGAGTAAAGCGGGTCGCCAGTGGCGGCCAACTAGAGTGGTACCGCGGATTGCTAAGGCCTTCCGTCTCTTTTGGAGATGGGAGGTTTTTTGTTAACGGATAGTGGATAGTGGTGAGTGGTTAGCGGGCTGGAGGGGATAGTCTACCTGTCACACTGAAAATGCACAAAACCAGGAGGAGATACAAATGAGTAGAATAATCAAGATTTTTGACACCACGCTGCGCGACGGGGAGCAGTCCCCTGGTGCCAGCCTGAGCGTGGATGAGAAAATAGCAATAGCTCACCAGCTAGCTGAGTTGAACGTGGATATCATCGAAGCGGGCTTCCCTATCTCGTCGCCGGAGGACTTTGATGCCGTGCGCCGCGTGGCCCTGGAGGTGGAAGGCCCGACCGTTTGCGGACTGGCCCGCACCGTGCCCGAGGATATTGACCGCTGCTGGGAGGCAGTAAAAGATGCGGGGCGGCCACGGATTCATACCTTTATCGGCACCTCCAGGATTCACCTGGAGAAGAGGCTCCAAATGACGGCAAGCCAGGTGGTGGAGATAGCGGTCGCGATGGTGCGCCACGCCTGCGAACTGTGCGCGGATGTGGAGTTCTCACCCGAAGACGCCATGCGCACTGATCTGCCCTATTTGGTGGAAATTGTCCAGGCGACAATTGAGGCGGGCGCGACGACTATCAACATCCCGGATACAGTGGGCTATACCACGCCCTGGGAGATGCAGCAGACCATTGAGTATCTATTCGCCAATGTGTCCAACATCGAACAGTGCACCATCAGTGTGCACTGCCATAATGACCTGGGAATGGCAGTGGCCAACTCGCTGGCGGCAGTCAAGGCCGGCGCCGGCCAGGTAGAGTGCACCATAAATGGCTTGGGTGAGCGGGCAGGCAACGCTTCGTTGGAGGAGATCGTGATGGCGCTGATGACCCGAGGCGCCGAATTCAACGCCACGACCAACGTCCGCACCCAACAGCTCATCAAAACTTCACGGATGGTCTCCAACCTAACCGGCTTCGTCATCCAGCCCAACAAGGCAATTGTCGGGGAGAAGGCCTTTGCCTACGAAGCCGGTATCCACCAACATGGTATAATTATGGACCGACAGACCTACGAGATAATGCGACCGGAGGATGTCGGCTTAAGCGAGAGTGTGCTAACCCTGGGGCGGCGCTCAGGCCGCCACGGACTGCGCCAGCGTCTGGAGGAGCTGGGTTACAAGGTCGGTGACAACCAGATTGACGCTCTCTACGAACGCTTCCTGGAGATAGCCGACAAAAAGAAACAGGTTTACGACGAGGACCTACAGATGATAATGCACGAGGCCACGGCACAGGTCCCCGAGGTCTGGGAACTGGTCAGCCTGGAGACCACCTCCGGCGGCACGCCCACCGCAACCGTGACACTACGCAAGGAGGATGAAACCTACACTGATGCCGCCACCGGCAACGGCCCGGTAGACGCAGCCTACCAGGCCATTGAGCGCATCACCGGCATCAGCCTGGAGTTGGTGGACTACTCACTGCGGAGCATCAGCATGGGCAAGGATGCCGTCGGCGAGGCAACAGTAAAAGTGCAGCGCAACGGCCAGGAGGCGATCGGCAAGGCCGCCAGCACGGATGTCATCGAGGCCAGCGCGCGGGCCTATCTCAACGCCGTCAACCGCCTGCTGGTCAAGGAGAACCAGCAATAACTTGGGACAGCGTCTCTCCGGACACTCATCGGCGCACCATGCCGATTACCAGGTCCGTGTCACTTTACGCCGCCCGGGCGGGCGGTCCGGGTTAAGACCTTTGTGCAGGGCTATATAGTAAGCTAGCAATTGGCCTGCTACTATTGCGACCATGGGGGTGATATGTTCGGGCATTGGAGCAGGTAGCTGTAAGCTTACTGCTCCCACTTCGCGTAAAGATGCCTCATTCGATATAGTCAATACCTCGGTATTGCGCTCATTCAATTCCATTGCCAGTTCCAACATCGAACTCAAGGCATCACCGATGGGAGCGACGAGGATGCAAGCCACGTCAGGTCGAATTGTGCCGATAGCACTGTGCATGAAATCGGCTGCGCTGAAAGCGGCGGGCAGCACTAAAGCGCAGTCGGCCATTTTCAAGGCAATTTCCTGGGCAGTACAGAAGTTAAGTCCTCGGGCCAGAATCACACAACTCTCAAGGAAACGATATCTTTGGGACTTATCTTCGATCTCGCGTTCCAGTTCAAAGACCTCGTGTATCAGTTCGGGCACAGCCTGTATGGCGTCGGCCATCTTTGTGTCTTGCGCCCAATGCGCAGCGAGCTGATGCAGTACGGCCAGGGCTGTTGTGTAAGTCTTAGTGGCAGGCACACTTTCTTCTCTTCTAGCTCTGGTAAGCAGTGGCATCTGAGCAACGCGACATATGGGTGAATCAGGAGTGTTGGTTAACGCTGCAGTCAGGGCTCCCCTCTTGCCAGCGATCTCCAGCACATCAATGACATCCGTAGCTTCTCCTGATTGCGAGATGCCGAGAACCAAGGTGTTGCTAATATCTATGTCGGCCTCGTACAATGTGAACAGAGATGAGGCAACCGAGGTAACCAAAACACCATTAACTACTCCAAACAGGTAACGAGCGTAGCTAGCAGCATTGTCCGAGGCCCCCCGGGCAACTACAAGTACCTGCCTAATATCTTTTTCTCGTAAACGCTTTGCCAGCTTTATGATGTCGTTGCTGCTCTCGGCAATTGTATCCCGAATCGCTTGAGGTTGTTCATGGATTTCTTGCCACAGCATATGGGGCATGCCTTCAGTCATGAGATTACTCCTCAATAAACATACCCATTACCCCACTCTCCACCACAACTAAGCTAACAGCACAGATTCCCTGTTGCACTCTAATTATTTTTATATTCGCCTGGTTGGCACCAAATTCCTTCTCCGACGGTCCGTGACATGCTGCAACACACTGTGATGTCTTCCCCCGCACATCCGCATAGGGAGGGTGCGGAGAGCCAGCGACTTGCCAAAAGCCGGGGTATATCGTAAAATACTGATGCTATGGCGAAGGCTGGCCTATCCAAAAGCCACCTGGAACTGCAACTCGGTCAACATATCCACTTCATCGGCATCGGTGGCGTGTCTATGAGCGGCCTGGCACTGGCCTTGCATCAAAAGGGATTTCAGATCACCGGCTCGGACAAGTGCAAGTCGGAAACAGTCAAACGGCTGCGGGATAATGACGTTGAAGTC
>JALGTD010000183.1 GCA_029821515.1 Candidatus Zipacnadia bacterium
CACAATTCTGATCAATGAAGGAGGACAAACGCATGGACAGGCGCATAGCAGTGAGTTGGCTGGCGGCAGGCGCAGCCCTGCTCGTGCTGGCGGCAGCAGCCTTCTGGGGCGGAGTGGCCCTGCGGGCAGTGGTAGCGCCGACAGGAGCCACAGCCTTTGCCGCCGAAGGCGAGGAAGCCGAGCAGCCGACCTATCCCGGCCCCGAGGCCTACGCCGAAGAAGTTGTGCTTGACGGCGAGGAACACGGTATCGTCGTGCTGGGCGCTAACCAGCCTTTGCGGATCCGAACCTCAGCCGGCGGCTTTACCGGTTACGAGCGAGCCTTGGTGGTGGTCAGCCGGCTGAACAGTAGCCTGGCGGCAGGACTGCAAGGCGACCAGATCCAGGCCGAGCAGTACAATGGCGAGTGGGTGGTGACCGGCGCCGCCCACGGCCTCATAACCGTGAACCAGGCCGAAGCCGATATCCGCGACCTCACCCGCCAGCAGCTAGCCGACATCTGGGCGGCTAACCTGCGTGTGGCGGTAGACACTGCCTGGCAGACACCAGAGCCGACCGAAGCGGAAGTCGCTGAGGAGGAGCAAGCCACGCCACCGGCAGAGGATGAGGAAGCTGAACAGGAGCAACCGCCGGCAGAAGAGGTAGCCGAAACCAGCGAGGAGCAACCGCCAGCCGGTACACAAGAGACGCAGGAGCCCACTGTGGCAGTCGAAGAGTGGCAGCCCGAGGAGCCGTACAAGAACAAGATTGTTGCCATAGTCAGCTTAGGCGAGGGTGCCCACCTGGGGATAGCTCGCGTCAATGGCCCGGAATCGGCGGTTGACCAGGTCCAGGCAGTAGCTCAACTCGAGACCAGTTACAAAGACTACCTCGACGTCGAGATCTACGTACCGATATCCACCAAGGTGCCCGGCCAGACGCTCTCCCGTGTCCAGGGCGTTGGTGTCACCGGTGTGGGCGACCTGCGGATAAGATAAGGAGGCCCAAAATGATACACAATAAGCAATGGCGTTGGCTGACTTTGGTAGTCGTGCTGACCGCTTTCCTGGTGGGATTCGGCAGCGGTATCAGCAGCGTGGGAGCGCTGAACCTGGGAGGCGCACTCAAAGGGGCACTGAAGATCTTTGGCATTGCCTTTGTGGTGAAGCAATTCGGCGGCGAGATTAACTCGTTCATCAACGACATGCTGGCGCAGCATTCAGCAAAGGTCGCTGGCCAGACCAAAGTAGTGCCCATTGTCCACATTGGCGCGGGCGGAACCGCAGTTGGGGCAGCACAGATAATGGGCCCAGCGGTGCAGGTCAAGAAGGTCTCCGCGGTGGCCGAAGTGGAGTGGAAGCCAGGGAATGTGCTGCGCGCTCGGGGTTTGCTGCCGGTCACCAATGTGAAGATCACTGACCCGACCAAAATCAAAGGAGTCGAGGGCGTAGGCGTCTCGGCCAATATCAAGTTCCCTCTGTAGTAGCCAGTAAGACACGACGCCTACCAGATTCAGGCCAAGTCCGGTTTGCGCCGGCAGGCGGCCACTCTACAGAGTTACGAGGGATACAACGGGCGGAGAGGGTTACCCCTCCGCCCGATTGATGCGAGGCATCACAGGTCTCTACCACTTAGTGGATTTGCCAAAGCCGGTAGACGATGAGGCTTCGATTACCTGTACATTGGCGGCACGGGGTCCTTTGTCGTCCCGCTCAATATCGAACTCAACTTTGTCGCCGTCATTGAGCGTCTTGTAGCCCTCACCGACAATAGCCGAATGATGGACAAAGACGTCATCGCCACCTTCGGTATCTTCCGTCTCTATGAAGCCGTAGCCCTTGGAATCATTGAACCATTTGACTGTACCTTGTGCCACAATACACACCTTCTTTTCAAGTTCGGCTATGTAGCATCCACCGTTAGCCGTTACTTGAAGAGGTACTTCTCTTCAGTTAGCCAACGCGCTTTAACTCTAGCCTTCGATACGCAACTGCACTCTCTAAACGAAAGTACAGTACTGATAGCTTAACATAATCTGCAATACTAAGCAAGTAGCTACCTATCCAACAACCTAAGCAAACCAATAGGAATGCCCATTGGCGGTGGCAAAAAAATCTCCTCAGGTCCTCGGGGGCCGGACGAGATTCCATTCATCAGTGGTATATTTCTCAGCACGCAACTGCCCGGCACGATCCTCTTCTGCGTCCGTCAGTTGGCCGGCCTGCAACTCCAGCCCCAATGCCTCGCCAAATCCGGCAACAAGGGCCTCAGCCAGTTCGTCGTAACTAACGTTGCGGCCCAGCAGATCGCTTACGCCAACCGCAGCGCGACTTAGAGCTTCCCCTTCGCCAACAGTATCATTGTCCGGCATCACCGCCAGATGATCGGCGATATTCAGGGTTATCGGAACCGAGCCATGCTGGAGGATTGTTCGGTGCCGGCGCACCTGGGCCGAACCAACAATCTTGCGTCCGGCAACAACCATATCGGCCCGAGTCGACTGGGTAAAGCAGATTGCCGGTTGCTGGCCACGATGACTCTTATTGCGACCAGAGTGAGGCTTTCTGCCCAACTGGGCCTCCACCCCCAGCAACTGCAGGCCTTGCTGTATGCCTTGCGCGAGATACCGGTATGAGCGCAGAACACTGTGACCATCTTCTATCTGGTCCTGGGATACGCACACTGAATAGGTAACTTCATCATCGTGGAGAATTGCCCGGCCGCCGGTCGGGCGGCGCACCAGACCCCAGCCGCGCTGGTGAACAGCGGCGATGTCCACCTGTTGGTCAACTCCCTGGAAGCGACCTAGCGATACTCCCGGCGGGCGCCAGCCATAAATGCGCAGAGTCGGAGGGGCTTCGCCACGTCCCACCGACTCCATAATCGCTTCGTCAACGGCCATATTGCGGTATGCGTCACAATGACCGCTGTGAATTACTCGCCAGGTGATTACTGAGTTCACAGTTTGGCGCCTTCACCTAGCCACACAAACTGCCTAACTCCACAATACGTTGCCAGAGTTGGACTACTTGCCGCTAAGAAATTCGTCATACTCGGCCTGACTCATCAGTTGCTCAGCATCGAACTCCTCGTCAGGGGCGACTGCGATCAGCCAACCTCCTCCATAGGGCTTTTCGTTGATCACTTCCGGAAAGTCCAGCAGTTCGTCGTTGTGCCGGACCACTTTGCCACTGAGCGGTGCAATGAGGTCCTGCACCGCTTTGGCCGACTCAAGGGTGGCAAAGGGTTCACCGGCGGTTATGCTGGAGCCCTGCTCGGGCAGCTCAACGTAGATGATATCCCCCATTTCATTCTGAGCATAATCACTGATACCCATAATTAGCTCGTCGCCGTCCTCCCTCACCCACACATGCTCTTCGTGGTAGAAACGTTCACTCATCGTTAGTACAACCTCCCAGTAATATTTGGATAGCTAAGACTCTGACCCGCTCCCGAAAAAGGGCGCAAGCGCTGAACAATGCCTCGCTGGCTTAGCCAGCGGCCCATAGTATACATCGCTGGCACTTGTTGTGCAACTGCCCGGCTCAATTTTTCTGGGCAGCACGGTTTGACCAGCCGGCCTGATTACTCTCGCCGGACCGAGCGCAGATATGCTTCATACTGCTGCATGAGCCGCACGGGCAATTTCGCGGATGTGGTCGGGTGTGGTACCGCAGCAGCCTCCCACCAGGCGCACCCCGCAGGCAATTAGCTGTGCCGCAAGTTGCCCTGACTCCTGAGGAGTGCCGCGAAAGACAGCCTCACCGTCCACAAGCTGGTGCTGGCCGGCATTAGCCTGGACCATAATCGGCCGGTCTACCACCTGGCACATCTCGCGGACCGCAACCATCAAGCCATCCAGATCCCCGCAATTGGCCCCGATGATATCCACTCCCTCGGCGGCAAGCTGACGGGCGGC
>JALGTD010000184.1 GCA_029821515.1 Candidatus Zipacnadia bacterium
TAACCTGCTCGCCCAGCAAGCCCCGGCTGACGCCGACCTGGTCATCCCAATCCCCGAGTCCGGCATACCGCACGCCGTAGGATACGCGGAGGTCTCGGGTATTCCGTACGGAGAAGGACTTATCAAAAACCGTTATATTCACCGTACCTTCATCACCCCTGACCAGCGCCTGCGCGACCTGGGCGTACATATCAAGCTGGCGGCACTGCGGGAGGTCATTGCCGGAAAACGGCTGGTAGTGGTGGACGATTCCATCGTCCGTGGTACCACCACTCGCTCGGAGATCGACCTGCTGCGGGAAGGCGGGGCCCGGGAAGTACACTTGCGGATTAACTGCCCGCCGATACGCTACCCTTGCTTCTACGGCATTGACACTTCCGCCCAGGAGGAGCTTATTGCCGCCCACATGACCGTAGAACAGATCCGCGACCACCTGGGCGCTGATAGCCTGGAATACCTAACTATGCCTAATCTGGTCAAAGCAGTGGGCCTGCCCAAGAATAACTTCTGCACCGCCTGTTTCGACGCCCGCTATCCTATTCCGATCCCCGAAGATGTGAAGATCTCCAAGGCAATGCTGGAGACGGAGGATGTGAAGTAGGTCACAGAGTTTAGTCGCACACCCGGCCAGAAAAAGGAGCCACCCTATGCGTCAGTTCACTTATAAGGATGCTGGTGTGGATATTGAGTCCGGCCAGCGTGCTGTAGAACTGATGAGCGAGGCGGTGCGCGCCACTCACAACGAAAACGTTCTGACAGGGCTGGCTGACTTCGGTGGAATGTTCGCGCTGAGCGAGAGATGGCGCGAGCCGGTGCTGGTCTCCGGAACCGACTCAGTGGGCACCAAGCTGAAAATTGCCTTCGCGCTGAATAAGCACGACACCATCGGGCAGGACTGCGTGGCGATGTGCGTGGACGACATTGTCTGTCAGGGTGCCAGGCCGCTGTTCTTTCTGGACTACTTAGGCGTAAGCAAACTGAAGCCGCATGTGGCAGCCGAGGTCGTCCGGGGAGTGGCTGAGGCCTGCCAGATTGCCGGCTGCGCCCTGATCGGTGGGGAAACCGCGGAACTACCTGGATTTTATCAGGAAGGCGAGTACGACCTGGTGGGCTTTGCCACCGGTGTAGTGGAGCGTGACGAAATCATTGACGGCTCTGCAGTGACAGCCGGCGATGTTCTGATTGGCCTGGGCTCGTCGGGCCTGCACAGCAACGGCTATTCGCTGGCACGCAAAGTACTGCTGGAAGTGGCCGAACTGCTGCTGGAGAAGCATATCCCCGAGCTGGGCCGGACGCTGGGTGAAGAGCTGCTCGAGCCGACGCGCATTTACGCCGGCGACTTGGTTGCGCTGCAGGAGACGGGCATCCGCCCGCACGCGCTGGTGCATGTGACCGGCGGCGGCATCGCCGGCAACCTGGCGCGGGTGATCCCCGACAACCTGACTGCCAGGGTGGACACCTCTCCCCTCCCGCCTCAGCCCATATTCGGGCTGATCCAAGAACTCGGCAATGTCCCCACCGACGATATGTGGCGGACCTTCAATATGGGCGTGGGCATGATTGCAATCGTCGGTGCAGATGAGGCCGATGCAACAGTCAGCCATCTATCCGAGCGTGGCCATACCGCGCGGGTTATCGGCGAGGTGCAGGCTGCATCAGACGAGATGCCGCCGGTGCAGATGGCTGTTTATTTATTTGACAGCCCTTCGTAGTTAGTTTATACTACTATATTGCTTCAGTTAAATTGTGAGATTAGCCGAAGGTAACTGACCGCATCACGTAATCCTGCTGAAACCGAGTTTAGGCACCTGGTGGGCGTATATGTTGCTGGCAGCGGGACGGGGTGGTGCTGTCTGTATGTTAGCACGCAGCAAGAAGCGCTGTCAGGTGATATGCCGGCGCCTACTCAGGAGGTAGTCATTCAATGGAAGATTTTGTCGAGGAATTGATCGACCGATTGGGTAGCTCATTCGATCTGGTAGTGGCAGCAGCCAAGCGTGCCCAACAGCTTCGCGGGGGCGCCAAGCCCCTGGTTGATACTGACGCAAAAAACCCGCTGACAATTGCCCTACAGGAGATTGCCGAGGGTAGCATTATCTTGAAGCCGATAGAAGAGACCGATGAGGAAGACTCTGAGGAGCTGGAGGAGAGCTCATACTTGGAGCGACGCGGAGATATCCAGGAGATCATAGACCAGGGTGAGGAAGAAGAAAGCTAGGTATTGGGCGTAAGCCTGTGGCAGTGTGGTGATTAGTCGTCGTGCCCATAGATTACTACGAGGTTCTGGGCGTTGAGCCAGGGGCCTCCAACACGGAAATTAAACGAGCTTACCGTCGCCTCGCCCGCAAGTATCACCCGGATGTGAACAACGGCGACCCGAGTGCTGAGCAGAAGTTCAAGCAGATCAGCGAAGCCTACGCCGTGCTGTCAGATTCGAAGAAACGCCGACAATACGACCGGAGCGGATTCAGCGGCGACTGGTTCCCCGGTGGAATGCCCGATATCTTCGAAATCTTTGAGCAAGCCTTCGGTGGGTCACCGTTTGCACGGACTTCGCGGCGAACTCGTGGACGCAACATCCAGGCGGAGGTAACCATCAGCCTGGAGGAAGTACTTACCGGCACCAGCTACACTCTCGAATACCAGCGGATCGGCCAGTGCCAGCACTGCAACGGAAGCGGGAGGGAACCGGGCACCGGAACCAGACGCTGCCCGACCTGCAATGGAGTGGGGCAGGTTCGCCGCCAGCAACGCACCTTTATGGGCGTAATGACGACCGTCACCGTCTGTCCGGACTGCGGCGGACAGGGTGAAATAGCTGAGCAGGCCTGCCGAGTGTGCGCTGGCCAGGGCGTGGCAGAAGTTAATGAAGAGATGGAGATTTCCATCCCGGCTGGCATCGCTGACCGACAGGAACTGGTACTGCGTGGCGCCGGCGACGCTGCCCCCGGTGGACACACTGGAGATTTGTACGTACTGGTTCATATCGAGCCTCACGAACTGTTTGAGCGCAAGGGCCGGGATCTCCATACGGATCTGACGATCAGTTTTACACAAGCAACCCTGGGCGAGACGATAGCGATTCCCACACTTGACGGTGAAGGCGAGCTGGAGATACCACCAGGCACTCAGCCGGGCACAGAGTTGAGGCTCGCTGAATGCGGAGTTGTGGATATGGATTCGCCGCAACGCGGCGATCTAATCGTGCACGTCCAGGTGACAGTCCCCCAGCGTCTAACCGCCCGGCAGCGCGAACTACTTCGCGAATTTGCCGCTGAGCAGCGCAATTCCCAATAGCCACTACCAAGCCCCGTGATCAAGACCAAGGGCAGTGAGTTTCCCATGGCCACCCTCCGGCAATGGCGAGTAATCAATGTTCGCGTCCCGCCGCTGGCGGCTGAAAGTGTCGCTAGCCTCCTGGTCGAGGCTACCGGCCGGGGAGTCAGTCTAACTGAATCCGACGAGCAGGTGACCATCACTGCCTACCTTTATAGCCATCAGCCAAAAGCCGAAGCTGAGCTGCGCGAGCAACTGAAGCAACTGGCGGCAAACCTGGGAATGGCCGGGACCTTTCAGCTTAGCGTCAGTGAAGTTGCGGAAGCCGACTGGCTGGGAGAGTGGCGCGATTCGTACCGGCCACTGCGAGTGGGAAGAAGACTGGTAATAAAGCCCTCATGGCATACCTGGCCGCCCGCCGATGGGTCCCTGCCTGCTTTCGACGACGACGTTCTTATCGAGATGGACCCGCAGATGGCTTTCGGCACCGGCAATCATCCTACCACCCAATTGTGCCTGGAGGTACTCGAAGATAACATTCGGCCCGGTTGCACAGTTGCTGACGTTGGATGCGGCTCGGGGATACTGAGCATCGCCGCGATAAAATTGGGCGCGGCAACAAAGTAATCCTCAGCGAGGGCCTGAGGGCTACTGACAAGCAGTTCGATATCATCCTCGCCAATATCAATACACCCACGATCGTCGCACTGAGCAGCAA
>JALGTD010000185.1 GCA_029821515.1 Candidatus Zipacnadia bacterium
ATTGAAGAAAGGTTGAATCACCACGGGGCGGGGCAGGGTATTCTCATCGGCAATCTGCAGCATTTCCACCAATAGCTCAGTAGAGTAGTTGCTAACCGCATAGTAGCGGATCTTACCCTGCTGAATGGCTTCGTCGAGTACGCCCAGCGTCTCGGCTGTGTCAGAGTCGGGGTCAGGCCGATGTAGGTAGTACAGATCAATATAGTCGGTCTGCAATCGTTGGAGACTACGATCCAATTGGACGCGGACAGCGTCGGCGCTGGTTCCGTCGTCCTCGGGAGCATCGCCCACCTTCATGCCAACCTTTGTCGCGATTACAGCCTCATCGCGGCGGCCCTTAAGAGCCTTGCCCAGGATCTCCTCGGCAACCCCACCCGGCGAGCCGGCGCTGCGAGTATAGCCCTCATACATATTGGCGGTGTCAATGAAATTCACTCCGTGATCAAGTGCCCACTGAGTGATGCGAATAGCGTCGGCCTCGCCAACTGGTGTGCCGAAGGTCATTGTGCCCAGGCAGATGGGCGAGACTTCCAGGTCGGTTTTCGGTATGTTGCGCAGTTCCATAGTTACGCCTCCTTATCTGAGTGCACCGTGGCTAGCTGTACATATCTTTGTATTTACGCCACGAGTCAATCATATACAGCACGCTCTGGTTGGATATAGCCGAGAAGAGGCCAGCGCCAAGAATCAGGCCCCCGTTTCTGCCGAGGACTTTGATGGCCCTTTTGACTGCGGCGTCAATGCGATCGGGGTCCTCTGACAGGAGCGTGACTTCCGCGTTAACGCCACCCCAGAACGATTTACTGTCGCCGATAGTATTAAACAGATCGTCCAGGTCACCGGCGTGTAGCATCCTCGGGTCTACATAGTACAAGCAATCAAACGACATCCTGGCGAGGATGTCCGCGTAGACACCGGCACCCTCGGGCAGCAGGAAGGTCATCAGCGGCCCAGCATCGTGAACCTTTTGCGTCTGCTCCTCAATGATGGGGACCAGAAACTTCTCAAAACCTCGTGGCCCCCAGTATGTAGATATTTCGTACCAGCCCCGATACTGGATGCAATCCACATCAAACTGCAGGACCTCATCGAGGCTGGCAAGCTGCCAGCGGTGAAAGATATCCAGGAATTCTTTGACAAACCCCGGGTTGTCATAGAGCTGCATCAGAAACCAGGGGATGTCGCAGAACCATTGGAAGGCGTCACCGACGATGGAGCGCCTTACCTGGGTCAATAGCTGGTGTTTGCGGGCGAAGTCCAGCGCCCGCTGTACGTCCATACGCCACTCGTCCAGTTGCCAGCCAGCCAGGGGCCGGATGATATAGCGCAGCTTATCCAGGTCCTCAGGCCCCTTGACCCACGGTTCGGTGCGACGCGAGACATTATGGTCATCAAACAGGTCCATCCCAAAGCCGCGGCGGTGTTCAATACCAAAGATGGTAAGCTGCCAGGGAGCGTGCTCGGGAGCACACCAGTCGTTAGTCTCATGAACAGTCTGCCGCAGTATCCCGGCCGGCGTGTGGTACTCCTTGGTTAGATATGTTTTCCCGTCTTTTTGCTCGCGCCAGGTTTTGATCTCCACGTCAGGATGGGGCTGGGGGTCAGGCAGCCAGATATCAATGGTCGGATCCAGCCCCATCTCCAGCATTACCTCGGCACGTTCAAACTGATCACGCCAGTACAACGGCTCGAGCCGCCACGGCCCCTGATTTATGTAAGGTGAGATGGGTATATGATCCGGCTGCTCGCAACGCAAAGCAGCCAGCATTCGTTCGCGGCTCGTCATCACCTGCTTTGGCATACGATTTTTCCTTCCTGTTCACAGCTACTTGTCAGCTACCGACTCTTCAGCTCAGCAATGGTTTCTTTGAGCGAGGAGACCAGGTAGTCTATGGTCTCATCAGAGATACCGCACCACCACGGGAAACTGAAGGAGTTGTCCCACCAGCCCTCAAGCACCGGGCAGTCCTGCTCGCCCGCGCCCAGCTTCTGGAACAGTGGGTAACGGTACAGCGGATAGTACTGGACGATGACCCGAATCTTCTTCTCAAAAGCCATTATGTCCAGTAAGTCATTGCGGGTGGCGCCGAAAGCCGCCCCGTCAAAGTGCAGCACGAACTGATGGAAGACGTGGCGATAGCCTGGGGGAATCTGGGCGGAAGAAATCTCAGGCGTATCGGCCAAACCTGCCTTTATCTTCTCGCTTTGCTCAATCAGAGTATCGTTGATCTCGTCGAGGCTCTTGAGCATCTCACTACCCAGCGCGCACTGCGCCTCGCCGAGGGAGAAGTTCTTGGGCCAGACGCCCGCGATATCAATATCCACGTTGCTCATTGCCGGGTCCCAGTAGCGCGCGCGGCCCTCAGGAAATGCCCGACAGCCGTTGTGGCGCAGGCCCGGCACTAAAGCGGCGTCCTCGTCGGATTGAACGGTAAGCACGCCGCCTTCACCCAGGGTGGTAATTTGCTTGGCAGCGTGAAGGCTGAAGCAGCCGAAATCACCGAAAGTGCCGACATGCTGTCCGTTGATCTGCGCACCCGGAGCCTGGGCACAGTCTTCAACCACACGCAGGTTATGCTTCTCAGCAATCGCCATCACCGCGGGCATATTTACCGGCATACCCAGCAGATGCACCACAACGATCGCCTTGGTCCGGTCAGTGATCTTCCGCTCAATGTCGGCGGGGTCAACCACCCAGGTGTCAGGGTCAATGTCAGCCCAAACGATCTTAGCACCGGTCTCACCGAAGGGAATGGCCGTCGCGCAGAAGGTGTAGGCGACAATAATGACCTCGTCGCCCGGTCCCAAGCCGCACAGGATCGCCGACAACCTCAGCGCATTGGTGCAGTTATCCACCGCAAAGGCATGGTCAGCTCCTGTGTATTCTTGGAAATCGGCCTGAAACTGGTGCATATACTGGCCCTGGGTCTGAGCCTCGGCGTTACGCATAACGTCAATTACTACATCAATCTCGCTCTCCTTATAAGAGCGCATCCGTGCGGGAAAGGACACCTTGAAATCCCCCACGCTGCCGCGGCCGGACGCATCATCGGTTTTTACGGATTTAGGTTCTTGCTCGTTGCCTGGCATAGAATTAGCCTCCTCAAAAGGCAATTGAACTCGGCAGCACCAGCAGGCGCTGCGCTTGTGCAGTTGCTCATATACATGAGCTGCTTCGACAGAAGGATAGTGGAGTCCTTCCTGCGTGCGATATTGAAAAACAGTCGCGACAGGAATGTCGCTCCTATTATGATACGAAAAATGCCGGGGCAATGGCAAGAAGGAAATCATACGGTCACTGAGAATAGTTGCGTGAGTGGAAGCAGGCACTGTGCTGAACAAAAAAGGAGGACCAGTATCCAGTGAATAAAGTTAGCTTGCGAAGAGAGAAAGTAATACGCTTGCTGGGGCTGATATTGATTGTGGGAGCCTTGATTGCAGTAGAGTGCCAGGCTGAAGCTGAGGAGAACTTGCTGGACAACCCGGGCTTTGAGGAGGGGGCAGAAGGGTGGCAAACCTGGCCGCGCCGGGGAGAACCGAGCTTTGCCATTGACACCGAAATGGCGCATAGCGGCACCAGCAGTGCCCGCATTGAGGTGAATGAAGCCGGGGAGGACGGCTGCTGGCACCAAATCATCCAGCCCCAGCCGGACAGAACCTACAAATACAGTCTGTGGTTCCGAACCGCCAATCCGGGCAAGCGGATAACGGTTATGGCAGAGATGACGGCTCCCGGTGGCGGCTACAGCAGCCAGTATCGCCAGGACTTCGTCAGCAACGGTACCGAATGGACGCGGGCCTCAGGGCGGTTTCGGGTGCCTTCCAACA
>JALGTD010000186.1:0-1746 GCA_029821515.1 Candidatus Zipacnadia bacterium
TGGTCGAGGCCGAATTCACTGCCAGAATGCAGCAGCTCCAGGAACTCCCCGGGATTGTTGCCGCCGGTTACGATCATAATGTCGCGAATCCCCGCATCAACCAGACTATGCAGCGGGTAGTAAACCATAGGGAACTGGCCCACCGGCAGCAGGTGCTTGTTGATGACCCGAGTCATCGGTTCCAGTCGCGTGCCCAGGCCACCGACGAGGATAATGCCTTTCATAACAGCTCTCCGTTTGCCAAGAATGCCTACTTACTATCAAACATATTCAGGAAATATTCGTGGACGCGAATGTCGTCAGTCAACTCAGGATGGAAGGCGCTGGCCAGCAGATTGCCCTGGCGCACCATCACTATCTTATCCTCAAAGCGCGCTAACACCTGGGCATCCGACCCTACCTCCGTGACGAACGGGGCACGGATAAAGACGGCGCGCACTGGCCCACCGGTAACACCTTCTATTGTCAGGTCAGCTTCAAAGCTATCTACCTGCCGGCCAAAGGCATTACGCTGCACCGTTATATCCATCAGCCCCAGCCGCCACTGGTCGCTTCCTTCAATCTCTTTGGCTAACAGGATCATTCCCGCACACGTCCCCCAGATGGGAGTACCTCGCTCGCTAAGCTCCACAATCGTCTCGTCCAGCCCAAAGCGCTGGCACAGCTTGCCAATGGTAGTGCTTTCGCCACCGGGGATGACCAGTGCATCACATTCGCGCACCTCCGCGGCGCGCTTGACCGGTACCGCCTGGCAGTCCAACTCGGCAAAAGCCCGGATATGTTCAGCAAAATCGCCTTGCAAAGCCAATACACCAATACGCAGATTCATTAATATCGCCATTCAATCTAAATAGATATTTCGTCAGCACTCAGATAGCTTTCACTCCTACGTCCCACCGCCAGTATTGACAAGCCCACCGGTGGCGGAATAAGCCTCTCCACAGCCGCGATTAAGGGCACCATTCGATCAAACATACTGCACTCTCCCTTAGCAAAAGTTCTACGTCTAAACAGACTGCGCATAGCCCAAGCTAAAATGCCTGGAAAATTCACCCAGCGGCAGGCGACAATATCCAGCTCCGCGCGCCTTAGCTTCTGACGTAGCCCTCGCATCGTGTAGCGACGAAAGTGACCGTCGGCTGCATCATGCGCCCCATACAGCCAGGGATGAGCAGGGACGAACAGTACTACCGTGCCCGCTGGATGAAGGATTCGGCGAAATCGGCTCAGCAGGCCTATGTCGTCCTCAATATGCTCAAGCACATTAACACAGATAACAGTGTCAATGTGCTCAGCGGCGAGTATTGCTAGATCTGGATCATTCAGATCCCCTTCAACCAACCGAAAGCTCTCCGCACTTCCCAGTGTCTTACGCAGATATTGGCAGAACTCAGGAAGCAACTCCACACCAACGACACGCTCCCGATCCAAAAACAACTCAGTGATATTACCTATTCCACAGCCCGCGTCCAAGACACGTTGGCCTACGTATGGATCTATCAGATCGTGAATCCACTGGTTGTAGCGCTGGGCATTCCGCAAGCGCTGCTGGATCTCCTGGGTTGTCTGGCTATTCTGTTGGTCAATCACACTAGAAGGTTCCGTATTTACCACCATTTACGGCCCACATGCACCACTGTCTATATCCGCAAATTTGCATCGTATGGCAGACTATCCAAATCTGCCTGCCAGATTCCCGCCTAGCCGTCGGTATCAACAGGCGCTCTCGTTTGGGTCTGCTTGTGT
>JALGTD010000186.1:1764-5575 GCA_029821515.1 Candidatus Zipacnadia bacterium
GTTTGGGTCTGCTTGTGTTGAGTAGTACCAGTCTCAAGCGACTTGCTCTTCTCTAGGAATAACATCAGCAGATAGTCCATCACCACAAATCCCAGCAGGAGCATAGACTGGATAATCGCGAACAAGCCGAACATCACAAAGCTCCAGTGGATGGTCACCTGGCCTGTGGCAACGTACTGCACTATTCCGCCCCAATTGGCTATCAATGCTGCCACTACCAATGCCAGCGCCAGGACAATAAGGCCCGGAGCCCGGGTCAGCCGCTCCAGCAGCCAGCGGCCCAGGTAGTTGCGCTCCTGCCGGTTGAGCAGGGCCGCAGTCCGCTCCGCCAGCAAGCCGACCAGCACCAGGTTGACTCCCGCAGTCCCGAAAGCTGTTACCGCTGCCATTCGGTATATCAACCAGTCGGCAATCTCTCGGTGGACAGCATACCAACTCAACAGGCCCACACCATAGAACAGGGCCACGAGAACAAGGATCAGACCAGGAATCCCCAGAAAATGCAGCGGGCGGTAGGTCAGCGCAATCCGCCCAATGGCGCGGGCAAAGCGCAGGCCGTCCACAAAGGCATTGAGCTTGCTGCGGCCTATCCGCTCATTGTAGGCCATCGGCACCTCGACTATCTTGAGCTGGAGGTCCAGCACCGCCCGGCAGGTCATCGCCGGCGTGAAGTGCAAGCCATCAGGCAGAGGATAAATGTCCGGCAAGCGGTCGGCTCGTATCACTCTCATACCACTGGCGGCATCCGTAATCTGAGCGTGCCCCAGCCAGTTGATTATGCCCCGGAAGATACGGTTACCCAGCCGCCGCACCGCCGGCATCTCACTGTCAGGGCCCATCCGCGACCCGATAGCGATGTCGGCATTCTCTTCCATCAGCTTATTGACAAGCGGCACAAAATAGAGCGGATCGCAGGTGCCATCGGCGTCCAGGAAGCTCACCAACTCGCCGTCGGCTGCAGCAAAACCGGCCTTCAGCGCCGCCCCATAGCCGCGGTTATCCGGATACGCTATGACTCGGATTTCCGGCTCGTAGCTGCGCGCAATTTGCTCGGTACTATCCGAAGAGCCGTCGGAGACAACGATGATCTCTACCTGCGAGATGGGAGTCTGCTCGACGATAGCTTCCCGCGCCGCCAGGCAGCTTTTAATGATTGCCGCAATGGCCTCTTCTTCGTTGTAAGCAGGAATAACGATAGATAGCTGCATAAAGCTCACTGGGCCTCTGGGATGATTGTGCAGGCCTGCGGTTAGCCGGCAGTCAATATTCCGGCAGGCCGATCTAAATCCTATTCCCCGCTGTCCGCTAACTCTCCTTCCGGCCACGACCGAACCAATGCGATGACCGCCCAACAATTAAGCCCCAGCACAGCAGCCAGTGCGACCCAAATGACCGGGGCTGCCACCCCGTAGTAGTAGGCCAGTACCCACCACAGGTACGGCAAATGGAATGACCTCGTTTCGGCAACGAGCGTAGCAGCATCGGCACCGGGAACAGTCCGTGGGACAAGCGAGCGTAGCCACTGGCCCCGGTACAGAGCATTGCGGGTAACTTCCACCGCAATCTGCCACGATTGCACCAACAGCGAATCGCTGAAGCCCTGGCCCGGCTTATCTGCCGCTGCGGCTGATTGCTGCGGGGCCCAGTCTTCGCGAAGCTGATGCTGGCTAACCTCACGGGCATAGTAGTACGAAGGATTGATATAGACCAGCGGCAACTGCACCAACACAGATATTGCAATAAGCGCGCCGATAGCAATTCGGCAGCCTCTACCACGACACTTCTGCATTACCACCCCAACAAAGATCAGCAGGTAAGGAACTGTCACCAGCAGATAGCGATTACCGACGCTGTGCCCACCTGCGGGGTAGGCCACCAGCGAGTAGAGCACCAGAGGGCTGACAAACAGCAGAAGCAACAGCACGGTGGTCAGCCGCCTCCGACTGTAAAGCAGTAATGCGCCGACCGGGAAGATCAATAGCACCGGATTGTACAGAAACAGCCCGGCCCGAGCGCTGAACAGGTTCACCCCCAGGCCCCACCAGAACTTCCAGGCGAAGTTCCCCCCAGGGTAACCAAACTCAGTGGGAGAACCAAAGCGCACGTAGTTGTAGGCGGCCATCAGGGCCGCTGCCACGACAATTGGTACCGCGAAGGCCACCAGCCAGCACACAACTCGCTCACGGCGGTCGCTGTCCAGAGCTATCCAGATTAGCCCCAACAACAGCACCGGCACGACCACCAAACAAGCCATCCGTACCAGCAGAAGCCCCCCAACACACGCGCCAGCCAGGGCGGCCTGTCGCCAACTAGGGCGCTTACGCAGAGATAGCAGATAGTAGGCTGCTGCCAGCAGCAGCAGTCCAGCCAGCGGCTCACTATTGAAGTCTTTCATCTGCACGAAGGCGCCCGTGCCGAAGGCGTAGATCAGGGCGCAGCCCGCCGCCACCGGTGCTGACAGACCCACCTCAACGGCCAGCAGATACAGAAATACACAGCCCAGCGCAGTGATTACGGGGTTAAACCAGGAGACGGCAAACTCGCTGACGATATCGTCGGAAACCAGATCGTCGCTGACCAGATGGGCCGCGAGCTGCCCCGCAATAAACCAGGGCAGGGCGGCCAGAGAGGTGCCGATTCCGTAGCGGGAATAGTGCTTGCCATCCACTCCTACTTTACACCCGGGCAAATCGCGAACTTCAAAGCTGCCCCGCAGCGCCATACTGCGAGTGACCGCCAGCATCACCGTGCCGTCATAGGAGCGCACTGTGCCGGAGGTGAAGAGGGCGTAGGCCAGAAGAATGGCTACAAACAGCTTAACGAGAAAGCCTGATGATTTGCCACGCTCTACCGGTGCTGACACTATTGGAAGCCGTTTCTCCCGAGATGAGCGCTCTCCACCAGCAGCTACCACTATTGCTATTGGCAGAAAAAGAAAGTGACCACCGCACCACGCTTTACCGCGACCATCTTCTCATTTGCTCAGGTCAACCGAACTGACAGGCCTCTACCAGCCTCTTGTGGCCATACGCTCTTCTTCGGGCAAGCTGGCGACGTCTATCCCGGGCATCGCCGCCCCTTTGAGACCCTGGCAGGCGCGTACCACTTCCGCTGCATCCTCATAGTAAGTGGTAGCATGGACAATAGCCAGCGCCCGCGCCTCGGGGTCCTCCGACTTGAAGATGCCCGAGCCGACAAAGACAGACTCGGCGCCGAGCTGCATCATCAGGGCGGCATCCGCGGGCGTAGCGATACCCCCGGCCGAGAAATTGGGGGTGGGCAGCTTGCCGCTCTCGCTGATCTCCTTGACCAATTCGAAGGGCGCGCCCATATTCTTGGCTTCGGTCATCAGCTCCTCGGTGCGCAGCCCCTTTAAGTGCTCGATACCGGTCATCACCGTGCGCATATGGCGCGTAGCCTCGACGATATTGCCCGAACCGGCCTCGCCCTTGGTGCGGATCAGCGCCGCGCCCTCGCCGATACGCCGCAGCGCCTCAGCCAGATTCGTGCAGCCGCAGACAAACGGCACATTGAAGTCATGCTTCCAGACGTGGAAGCTCTCATCGGCGGGGGTGAGCACTTCGCTCTCGTCAATGAAATCAACGCCGAGCGCTTCCAGCACCTGGGCTTCGGCAAAATGCCCGATGCGGCACTTGGCCATTACCGGGATGGTCACCGTTTCCATTATCTGCTCTATGATCTTGAGATCGGCCATGCGGGAGTCGCCGCCCTCGGGACGCATGTCGGCTGGTACACGTTCGAGCGCCATCACCGAGACCGCACCGGCGTCCTCGGCGATCTTGGCCTGCTC